>NZAS01000039.1 GCA_002686195.1 Candidatus Pacearchaeota archaeon
AGTCTCCTAGATCAGAAGATGGAGGGGTTTCAATTAGATTTTCAATTTGTTCTTTTTTTAGTTGGAGGTGTTTTGATAATTCTTTTACTATAATGTCTTTCATGTTTATAATTTGTAAATATGATTAATAAAACTTCCTAAGTAAAGTTAAGGTTTTTATAGGCTGTTGAGAGTTTAATAATATGCCTCTGTAGCTCAGCTGGTTAGAGCGCTTGTTTCGTAGGGTTTATATTCGGAAAAACAAGAGGTCGGGGGTTCGAATCCCTCCAGAGGCTTTTCTAAAGAGAATTTTTAATTATTCGGATTTTTCAAAAATTCTCTAAGAGAACTTTGCTAAAAACCACAATTATGCAAAGTTATCTAAAGTTATTTAAATCAAGTATTATTTAGTGAAGTATGGATTGGTATTTTGATAAGAAGAAACTTCGCCAAGGCGGTTTCTTAAATATGTTTGACCCTAGAAATTTTGATAAGGCGAGCCCTACTGCTTGGATTTTCTTTTTTGCAGTTATATTTATTATTATTGGATTAATTATTGCGGCTTTGGAATTGTTGATTATAATTGGTGGGCTTGTGATTATCTTCTATGTTGTAGTTTGGATAATTTGGTTTAGAAAAGCGCTTGGTTAAGCGTAATCTGGACGGTCTTTCAAGAAATTTGATGCTAAATAAATTACAAGTAATGACATGAGAGTTATCGCTAAAGACGTTAATACCGACGCTGTCGCTGAATTTCTAACATTTATAAAGTGTAAGATAAGGGTTTCGAATATATCAAATATTGTTTGACGCCAAGCAAAGGCTATTGTGAAACTGAGAGTTATTAAGATTAAAAGACGGAGCTGTTTCCGAAACTCTTTCTTAAAATTATCACCACCAACAAAAAAATGTTTTACTTTTCTTTTCATCTTGCCTCTTTAATAATTAGATAAATGAAAAGGGGTTTTTAAAATTAATTCTGATTAGATTTTATGAAATCTTTTAGGGCTTCTAAGACTTTTGGTTGTTTTGAAGGTAAGAATCTTAGGGCTCCTGCGTTTTTGTGTCCGCCACCTTCTGCAAATGCTCCTGGAACTTTCTTATTTACGAATGCAATGTAATCATGAACAGAAAAATTGGCTTGGTCTGTTGCTCTGATTGTTATTGCATCTGGCATTACTCCTGCTGTAACTAGGACAGGGGTTTTTTCTTGGAGAGAATCATGTAGTTGACCTGTTGCTTTTCCAGGTTTTGGGTAAAAACCACGAGGGAAAGTCTCTTCTATTGGTAATAGTTGAAGAGTTGCTGAACCGATGTTTTCTGTTGATGCAGCTGACTTTGCGATTTCTAATCCTTGAGATTCTAAGTTCCTAATGTATGGGGCCATTAGAGCAACGAGTGATTTTTGTTTTGCCATTGGCTCTCCAAAAAGAACTTCGATATATTCTCTGGCTTCCATGAATCTTAGTTTTGCTGAGACAAAATCTATGACTGTTGCTATGTCTGACAAAAGAGATTTTGTGTATCCTTCTGCTTTTGCTAACTTTAGATAGTCATCTATTACTTTAGAATTATCAATTCTGTCTGCTAATCCAGCCATGGCAGCGATTTGTTCCATGTTTTTTATTTCTGGATTTATGAATCTTGAGATTTCTGCGCAAAGCATTCCTGCTGAAAATTTGGAGCCGTCTTCTTTAACTAAGAAAGGATTTATGTGGACTAAGACCTCTTTGGAAATTACATCTTCCTCGAAGACGTGGTGGTCTATTACTATGAATTCCATTCCGTGGACTTTTCCTTGCTGGATTCCTAATAAGTCTTGTTGAGATGAACCGTTGTCTGCAATTATTACTAAAGGCATTTTGTTTGCGAATTTTGCTTCGTCTGATAAAGATTTTGCGGTGTCTCTTATTGAGTCGTCGATTTCGTAGAAGGGTGCTGAGCAAGGGGCCCTTGTGAAATATTCCCAAGGTGCTTTTCCAGGACCGTGTTGCTTTTCAATTAAGGGTATGATTGCTTTTTCTAATGAAAAACCTGAGGAATATCCGTCTGTGTCGTTATGGTGTCTTACTATGATCGGTCGGTTTTGAACTACAGCTAAGCGAATTTCTGTTGCTGCTTTTGTGAAATCTGATTTTAGTTTGTCTAGGATTGGGCTTTTTACTAAAAATGCTGGAGGAGTTATAGATGCTCTTGATCTTTCAATATCTGAGAGCTTTTTCTTTGCTTTTTGTTCTTCAGAGCCTGAGAGTTTTTCTATTTTTGAGATTTCTCCTTCTAATGCGTTGTTGAATTCCTTTATGCTAATTGTTGCTTTTATTAAGGAATTTTCTATAATTTCGGGGTGGGCTCTGACTCCAGGACCGTCGAAGCCTTTAAGCATTAAAGTTCCTGTTCCGTCGTTTAGGGAGAAGAGAGTCGGGCCTGCTGTTTGGACGATTCTGTCTATAAGGCCTTGTACTATGAATGAGCTTCCATCGTCTTTTTGACTGATTTCATCTATTTGAGCCTCGGCTGCGGGTTTTTCAAACCTCTGGGGTTTTTTGAAATTTTTTTTAGAATTGAAATTTTTTTGCTTATAATTTCCTTTCTTATTTCTTCCTTTCATTTAGGAGAAGAAAGAATGAGGGTTTTTAAAGGTGAGGGTTTTGGGCCTAAAATTTCTATGTTTTCTCTTTATATAAAAAACCCTTTGCTGGGAGTTCTGGAACGTCGAAACCTTTTTCTTTTAATTCTTTGAAAATTTCTTTTTGGTATCTTCTATCATGGATCATTTTGTGATGATTTGGACAAATCCCTATAAGATTTGTCTGAGAGTTATTTTGATGATTATGATCTAGATGATGTATATCAACAATTTTGTCAAAATTACATATTACACAAAGTTTTGTTATCTTTCTATAAGTATTATAATCTAAATTATGCATTTTTCTGACATTATGGGCTTTTATCTTATCCAAATGAAAAGTTGAAACATAGCAGCTTTGACAGAAACCTTTTGCATGCATTGGCCTTTCTCTTTTGCATTTTTCACAGATTACTTTTTTGGGTTTCCAAAGTATTTTTTTGTAGCAAGTTGTGCAAAGGCCTTTTGAATGATTTTGTCTTTTTCTTTTACAATTCCTACAATCTATTAGAACCATTTATAGTAGGAGTAGTTCGTATATATAAATATTTATACTAACTTTATAGTGAGGACGTTCGTATATATAATAAGTTTAAGAACTTCTCCTAAGAGAGGTTATGCGAACTAATATTTGAGCAGAAAGTTTTGATTAACGCTAGGAAGTTTGAGCAGGTGGTTTATGACTGATTCTAAATAAAGGAATTATGTTATGGCCAGAAGGATTTACAAATAGGTCTCCTTGTCCTGGTATCACTACTGAACCCACCTGTAAGAAGCCCCTGTCAGAGAGACTAAATAGCCATTCAATTGTTTTCTCCATTTTTTCTGGATTGGGTACGATTCTCTTTTCTTTATTTTTTGGATCGTTAATTTCATCGTAGAGGCCTTTTCCGAAAAGCCTTTTTGCTACTGCTTCAGGAGTGATGTATGTAGGGTCAATGTTGATTCTTGGGTATTGGCCCCATATTTCCCTTCGTGACCTGTCATAGATTCTACTATTCTATATGCTCTTAAGGCTGTGGGTTTTCTCTTTAATTCAATTGGTTTATCCTTTACTGTGGATCTCATAAAAATTTATCTTTTTTAGTGTATAAAAAGGTTTGTTTTTGTTACTATTTCTCTTTTTTGTTGGCCCAGCGTGAGACGAGGGCTATACCGAGGATGGCTACGAGAGTGATTATGAAGGCGGACCAGAGCTCTGCGATGTAGGGGACTTTTTCTAGGGTTGAAATTGCGATGTTTTCTTTGATTACTTTGCTTAAAAGGTCTCGCCATGCTAGGGCTATTAGGAAACCGAAGGCTGCGATTAGGGCTGTGGATGCGTGGTCGCGGAATTGGTTGTGAACGTAGACAGTTTTTGTCTTTGTTGCTGAAAGAAGTCGCTTATGGAGGCGTTTTTCCACGTCTTTTTCGATCTTTTGCTGATCTTTTTTGGACAATTTAGGTGTTTTTTTAGCCATTTTTCGACGGTAGGAGAGCAAAGAGGTTTATATATGTTTTTAACAGGGAGAAAAAGAGTAAAAAGAAAAAGAAATTAATAAAATAAAAAGATTCCTCAAAGGAATCTTTAACCCTCGCTTAGTAAAGCTTCGGGAAAAGAAAAATTGAGGTGGTTTATTTTTTGACTAGCTTGTAGACTGCCCACAAAGCTGAAATACCTACTAAGGCATAAATAATGGTTGCGAAGATGCCGTCGCTTACTGCTGTAACAAGATTTATGTTCCAGATTGCTAGGCCCCAGTTCAATCCACCAATTATCAAGAGAATTTTTGCTATCCAATCAATTGAATTCATTTTTTTAAACCTCCTTTCACCTCATTAATGAGTATGGATTATAATAAGTTAAGGAGGTTTATATATGTTTCTTTTTTGTCGACGGTGAAGATAAATGGATTTTGTCGACGGTGAGGGGGTGTCGGGCGGATTTACATGTTGTGTCGAGCGCACCGGCGCTTACGCGCCTCGTAAATTACTGCTGCGATTCTTTTAGTTTAGGGGCGCGGGTTTTTGGATTTTTTCTTTGATATGTTTAAGGCTGAAAGTTTTGGTGAACGCTTAAAAGTTTGAGCATAAGTTTGGAAGAAAAGATCTGAAAAATGGGAGGTTAAGGGGGGCAGTTGGACACAAAAAACTGTGCAGAGAAATGTGTCCTTTTAGCCCCTCCTTTTGTGCTATTAGGAGGTGAAAATAGTATATATAAGTTTCGTTTTCGGCGTTTTTTAAGGAAGTTGAGGGATTTTAATGTAATTTTATGTTGGTTTTTGTTGTCGACGGTAAAACAGTGTTTTTATGTGTTTAAACGGCTGTTTGTTGGATAGTGCGTGGTGTCCAAGCCTTGGGTTTGGTGTTTATTTGAGTGTTCGACAGAGGTTTTATGGTGTTTTTTCAGGGTGTTTGATCAATGTTTAAGGTTGTTTTTATAAGGGTTTTACCGACGGAAAAGAGAAAAGTTTATATAGAAGTGGTGAGTTTAATAGATATGTTAGGGTTTTTTTTAAGAAAAAGGGTGAAAAGTCTTGAAGAAAGTACTAAAAGTGGATTTGATTCTGTAAAGAAAGATATGGATGTTGTTGGAAAGTGGGTTAAACACCTTGAAAATAAAGACAAACAGGTGTTTAAAGTGATTAATGAGCTTAAGAGTGAATTGTCGACGGTAACTGGGGAGCTAGAAAGTTTACGCGGGGCCTTGAATGTTGAGGTGGAGACAGGAAAAGACAAACAGGTGTTTAAGAAATTACCTGTTTTGGACAAACAGACAGGTGTTGAGGATGTTGGAAAAGCTGTCCAAACGGCTGTCCAAACAGGCAGTTTTTATGAAATTATGAAAGGATTAAGTAGTAATGAAAGATTAGTATTATTTACTTTAATGAATAGTGATATGAAGTTGAGCTATGAAGACTTGGCCATGCTTTTGGGAAAAGAGAGATCTACTGTTAGGGGACAAGTGAATAGTGTAAGGCAAAAGAGTCCAGATTTCATAGATGAAATAGTGGAAAAAAACGGGAAAAAGAGGGTCTTTGTACCTAGTTTTGTGAAGGAAAAACTATCAAAATATGCGAAAGTGAGAGGTAAAAGTAAGCGTTAAACGAACTTTTATGGTTGATTAAAGTTGTTAAAAGTAGGAAAGTGAGAGTTAAAATATATGTAAAAATGGTGAAAATGAAGAAAAATAGAGAGAGATGGGAAAGAAATCATGTTTTTTGTAGAAAAGAGAGATCTTTGCAATTTTTATAGTTAAAGAATTGGGTAAAAGTGAGGGAGAGTTGGAAAATACAAAAATTAAACGAACAATTCTTCTGATGTGGGCATAGGTGAATTTGGGCTTTAGAAGGCTTCTAGAGCTTGAATTTGGCTGTTTTATGAAAACAGCATATGAGAAGATGAACTAGCTTTGTCTAGATTGAATAGTTAATCGGTTAGTAGGATAAGTACTATAGGTTTCTAAGTTGTTGAATTGTGGCTAAAGATGCTATTTTTTTGAGGTTTTCGGACACTTTTAAGACTACTTTCTTGTTGTTTTCTTTCTGTTTCTCGAGGGAAATTCCCTTTTTTATTAGTCTCTGGATGTAGTCCCTAATTGAGGACTCTGTTAGGCCCAGAGAGTCAGAAAGTAGTGGGTAATCTACTGTTAGGCCTTTTGATTCAAGCTGGTATATTGTAGAGAAGACCTCCATTTCTTGGTTTGTTAAGGCTTTGAACTTGGTTCTAAGATCTTTTTTTATGTCATCGAGTGAGTCAAGAACTTGCTTGACTTTTTCTAAGTTGTCTATATTACTGGTTTTTTTGGGAGGAATTGGAGTTAAACGAACTTTAACCCCTTCATTTCCTGTCGAAGTGTCTGTCTGTTGGTCTGTCTGTCTGTCTGTCGAAACCCCTTCATTTCCTGTGGAAACATTGAAATTCTGTGTTTTTAGGGCTTCTAAGGGTTGTTTATCTGTCGAAAGATGTGTCTTATTAGGTGTTTGTGTTGGAAAGTTCGTGTTAACTGCTGTATTTGAGTGTCTGTCTGTCTGTTGGTCTGTCTTATCTTGTGTCTGTCTGTCTAAAACTTCCTTTATTTTGGTTATTTCATGTTTTATGTCTGATAGTTGGGACTGTAAGAGGAATATGTCTTGTTTGACTTTGGAGAAAGCTTGTTTTATTGGGTCTTCTGGCATGTTGGTTTTGAAGATGGAGTTGTATATATAGATTTGTATGTAAATGTTTAAAAGTTATTTTTTGATAAAGTATATTATGAGGTTAAGTATAGTTGCTCAGGGTGGAACTATGAGAGGGGCCTGGGCTGTTGGAGCTTTGAAAGGTCTAAGAAGTCTTGGTTTGTATGGTGTTGATAGAGCTGTTGGTGAAAGTGCAAGTGCTGGTAATTTTGCTTATAGTTATTCTGGACAATTTAATAAAGGTTATAGGATTTGGAATGAGTTTATAACTAGGGATGAGTTCTGTGCTGGATTTTGGAATGTAGGAGAATTAATGAAAGCTAGGAAGGGGAAAAGACATTATGTTGATGTTGATTGGCTTGTCGACGAGGTTTTTGGGAATAGTGATAGAGCGCTTGATCTTAATAAATTAAGAACTTCTAGGGTTGAAATTATTGTGCCTTTGACGAATGTTGTGAGTGGAAGGCCGGAGAGAGTTGATTTAAGAAAACATGACAAGCCATTAGAAGTGTTAAGGGCTGCAATGGCCTTGCCTGTTGCTTATGAAGGTGTCGTTAATATAGATGGGGTTGATTATTCTGATTCTGGTTTGAGCGATTCTTTTCCTGTGAACGCGATTGATTATGGTGATGAGGATAGGACGGTTTTTCTTGCTACTGGGACAGAAGAATATGGTACTAACTTTCATCATTGGAAACAGCACCAAAGTGCTAGATTTTTTGGATGGTTGTTAAAGAATCCTATGGATGAGAAATATTGGAAATTATATAAGAGAAAGACTGCTATTTTTAGGAGGAATATGAAGAAAGCCTTGAGGATTGTTGATGAAGAGAGAGGTGTAGTAATAGAAGCAAGTGCTGAGATAAATGAGGGGGATAATTCATCAAGGAATATTGAATATGCTCAACAACTTGGATTTGAAGATGCTGTTAATAGTGAAGCTCTGCAAGTGTTGTTAGATGAGGTTCATGAAGGAAGTACTGATGAGCAAAGGGAATTTTATTTTACACCTTCAAATTAGGATTGGTGTTGGGAGTAGGCCTTGTGGGCTGTGTTGGAGAGGCGCCAGCGTTGTCTTCTTTTGTATGTAAAGCCTTTAGGGTTTTGATTTATTTCTGCTATTAGTCCTCGGGATTTTAGGGTTAGAAGGAGGGTTTTTGTGAATTCTTCGTCCCTGACTATCTGGGATGCTATTTGATTTGTGAAAGCGCTATCTGGAGATATCTCGAAGAGATGGTGTAAGATTTGTTCTTGGATTTTTTCTTTGTTTTTGTTGGAGATTTGTGGCATGAGAGTTAATCGGTTTTGGATTATTTAATTCTTTAGTTAGCACATAGTTTTATAAGTGGTTTTGCTGAGGGATTGTGCATGGCAGAGGGCAAGATTGCTTTTATAGAGAAATTTGATAAGAAAGATGTTGAAAGTATTTTGAATCCACTTGTTAAAGAATGGTTTTTTGGGAAGTTTGAGGCTTTTTCTGAGACGCAGTTGTATGGTGTGAAGACAATTCATGATAGGAGGAATGTTTTGATTAGCGCGCCGACTGGAGGGACTAAGACTTTGACTGCTTTCCTGAGTATTTTGAATTACCTTGTTGATTTGAGTTTGAAAAATGAGCTTGAAGATAAGATTTATGGAGTTTATATTAGTCCGTTGAAGGCTTTGAGCAATGATATTTATGTTAATTTGATAAATCCCCTTGAGGAGATTAAGGAATTGGCTGAGAAAAAGGGTTTGAAGATGCAGGATATTAGGGTTGGCTTGCGAACGGGGGATACGACTCCTAGTGAGAGAGCTAAGATGGCTCGGAAGGCTGTTCATATTCTTGTTACGACTCCTGAAAGTTTGGCGATTATTTTGACTACTAAGAAAACTGTGGAACAACTCGCTGCGTTGGAGTATTTAATCGTCGATGAAATTCACGCCTTGACGAATAAGCGTGGGGTGTATATGAGTTTGACTTTGGAGAGGCTTGTTGATACAAGTTTGATAGAGCCAGTTAGAGTTGGGCTTTCGGCGACCATTAGTCCGCTTGAGGAGATTGCTAAATTCTTGGTTGGGGCTGGAAGGGATTGTGATATTGCTGATGTCAAGTTGGATAAGGGTATTGAGATTGGTTTGGACTATCCTGGAGAGAGTATTTTGGAGGCGGAAACACCAGAAAGTCAGGAAAAACTTTATAAGATCTTGGATGGGTTGATTGAGGAGCATAAGACGACTTTGATTTTTACAAATACTAGGGCTGCTACTGAGAGAATGGTTCATTATTTGGATTTGCATTTCCCTGGGAAGTATGAGGGCTTGATCGGGGCGCATCATAGTTCGATGAGTAAGGATCATAGGTTTATGATTGAGGAAAAGTTGAGGAAAGGTGAGTTAAAAGTTGTTGTTTCTTCTACATCATTAGAGTTAGGAATTGATATTGGAAGTATTGATCTTGTTGTTCTTTTAGGAAGTCCTAAAGGAGTTAGTCGGGCTTTGCAGAGGATTGGTAGAGCTGGGCATAAGTTGCATGATAAGCCGAAGGGAAATTTCCTTGTTTTGAATAGGGATGATATGGTTGAATGTGGGATTTTGATGAAGAATATGGTTGAGAAGAAGATTGATGAGGCACATATTCCGAAGAATGCGCTTGATGTTTTGGCTCAGCAGATTTATGGGATGGCTATTTCGCGGATTTGGGATGTTGATGATATGTTGAAGACGATTAGGAAGAGCTATTGTTATAGTGAGCTGAAGAAGAACGATTTTTATGATGTTGTTTCGTATTTGGCAGGTGATTATGCGTTGGAGCATAGACATGTTTATGGGAAGATTTGGTATGATCCTGAGACGAAGCAGATTGGGAAGAAGGGTAAGATGGCCAGGGTTCTTTATATGACTAATATTGGGACGATTCCTGAGGAGGGTTTTATTAGTGTTACGATTCAGAGGCCTGCTGATCGGCGAGGGCAAATTGTTGGGAAGATTGATGAATCTTTCTTAGAAAGGATGAAGAGAGGAGATGTTTTTGTTCTTGGGGGGCAGAAGTATCAGTATTTGTATTCTAGAGGGATGAAAGCTTATGTTGTTGCAGATGTGGGGAAGAACGTTACGATTCCTTCATGGTTTTCAGAAATGTTGCCCCTAAGTTTTGATGTTGCTCTTGATATTAATAAGTTTAGAGGGCTTGTTAAAGAGAGATTGAAGGATAAGAAGAAATGTATTGAGTTCATTCAGGAATATATTTACTGTAAGAAGAGTACGGCTAAGGAATTTTATAATTATTTTTATGAGCAGGGGGAGTTTGCGGAGATTCCGGATGATAAGACGATTGTTGTTGAGAAAGTTAAAGAAGAGAAAGAGTATTTGATTTTTCATACTTTGTACGGAAGAAGGGTTAACGATGCTTTGTCTCGGGCTTATGCTTACGCGGCTGCTCGGTTGAGGCATAGGGACATTGAAATGGGGATGAATGATAATGGGTTTTTTATTGCTGGGGAGAAGTTAGATGAGAAGAAGATTTTGGCTTGGGTTAAGTCTAAGGATTTAAGGACGATTTTGAAAGAGGCGATTGAGAAAACAGAAGTGCTGCAGAGAAGGTTTAGGCATTGCGCGGCCAGAAGTTTAATGATTTTGAGGAATTATAAGGGTCGTGAGAAGAGTGTTGGGAAACAGCAAGTGCATTCTGGGTTTTTGTTGCATGCTGTGAAGAAGATAAGTAATGAGTTTCCTATTTTGAGGGAGGCTCGGAGGGAGGTTTTTGAGGATTTGATGGATGTTGCTAATGCTGAAAAGGTCCTAAAGTGGAAGGAGAGTGGGAAGGTGAAAGTTAAGTATATTAGTAAGCCGATTGTTTCGCCCTTTGGGCTTTCAATGATGATGCAAGGTAGGATGGATTTGATTAGGATGGAAGATAGGGCTAATTTCTTAAGGAGAATGCACCAACTCCATCTCAAGGCTATTGGTGAATAGTTGTTTTGTAGTATAGATTTCTTTTTAAAGTTTAATTGGGAAGGGGAAGTATGGATGATGAGGTTGTGATTGTTGCTGATTCTGAGAGCAAGGGATATGATTTTGCAAAAGGTGTTTTTGATTATATTTTGCGGAAAGGGGGGAGGGATTTTCATGTTAATTTATTCGATATTGAGAGAAGGAGTTTTCCAGATACTGAATATGCTTTGAGGATTGCGGAGAATATTCGAAATAAGAAATGTGTTCTTGTTCATGATCCAAATAAAGATGCATCTGTGTGGTTTACTGATTTGGCTTTGACGTTGGATGCTCTTAAGTTTTCTTCTCCTACTGGAATAAGTGTGGTTATGCCATATATGAGATTTTCTAGACAAGATAGGAAAGATGAATCAAGAATTAGCTTGAGTGCAAAAGTTGTTGCTGATTTGGTTTCTAGATATGGTGACCGGGCTATGACTGTTGATTTACATGCTTCTCAAGTTCAAGGGTTTTTTGATATCTCACTTGATAATCTTTATAGTCGGCCTGTGGTTGTTGATCATTTGAAAAAACACCATGAGGATTTGCTAGAAGATTTGGTTATTGTTAGTCCTGATGTTGGGGGAGGAGCAAGAGCAAGATCTTTTCAAGAAGCATTAATTAAAGGAGGGTATGATGTTGGTATGGGTATTTGTGATAAAAAAAGAGATAGGAAGGGGAAAATTGTAGGGATGGATGTTTTTGGAGATGTGGAAGGGAGAAATTGTTTGATGATGGATGATATTATTAGTACTGGAAGTACTATGCTTAAAGCTAGGGAGATTTTATTAGGAAGGGGGGTTAAAAGTGTCTCGGCTTATGGAACACATGGATTTTTCTTGGAAGGTTATAATAGGTTTAAGGATTTTGATTTGGTTATGGTTGGTGATACCATACATACAGAACCACAAGATAACTTGGAGGTTGTTTCTATGAAGGGTTTGTTTGGAGAAGCTGTTTATAGAAATCTTACTGGACAGAGTTTGAGTAGTTTGTTTAATCAATAAGTTTTTAAGAGTTGTTTCTTGGAGAGAACTATGGAATATATTGGGAAGACATTACTGATTGAAGAAGATGGTAAAAGAATGCTTGTAGTTGGGGACTTACACCTTGGGTATGAGGAGAGTTTAGAGCGAAGTGGGGTGTTGGCTGGGAGGAAATATTTTGATGGGTTGATTGAGGATTTTGATTTGGTGTTTTCTAAAATAGGGAGGGTTGATCAGGTTGTTTTACTTGGAGATGTTAAACATAATTTTTCAGGGAATNTNAGGCAGGANTGGAATGATGTTTTGGAATTGTTTGANTATTTATTGAAACATTGNNNNGANATTAAGGTTATTCGTGGAAATCATGATAATTATTTGATGACAATTGCTTCTAAGGTTGATAGTGTGGAGGTTATGGATCATTTAGTTGTAGGAGAAACTGGTTTTGTTCATGGAGATAAGGAAATTGAGTTGGATGTTAAGACTCTTGTACTTGGGCATGGGCATCCCGCTGTTAAGATAAGTGATGGGACGAAGACAGAAAGGTATAAATGTTTTTTAGTTGGTCGGCATCGAGGAAGAGAGATTATTATTGTTCCTAGTTTTGCTGAGTATTATCAAGGGACTGACCCTAGGGAAAATGATTTGGGTTTGGCTTGGGATTTTCCTTTGGATGAGTTTGAGGTTAAAGTTGTTGATGGGTTGGAGATAAGAGATTTTGGGAAACTTAAAGACCTTAAGTAAAATTATTGGTTCTGTTGTTGGTTTTGATCAAAGCTGACTTGGGGGAAGGGGATGTGTGGAGGTAGGTTGAGGTCTTCTTCTAATTGTAGGGCTCTTGTGGAGCATTTTTTTAATAGGAAATTGTATAGTGGGACTACTGATGACTTTGGAACTTGTTTTTCTTTCCAGGAATCCTCAAAATCTTTTGCCTCTTGTTCTGTTGCTGATAAGATTATTTGTCCTGCGAAGTCGACTGAGCCGTATTTTTTTGGTTTCTTTTTTGATTTTTTATCTTTGTCTTGTGGCTCTTCGTAGTTTATTGAGAATGTGAATGATAGTTTAATGGCTTCTGCATCTTTGAGCATTTCTACTGATTCTTTTTCTACGTTTGTGAACTTAATATCTGTGTTTATTGTGCTATGTTGGTAGTCTGGGGATTTTTCAGAAGTTATTTTTGTGAAGTTGAATCCTATGATTTGCATGTTGATGTTTAAGAATAGAGGTTTTTAAATATTGTTATAATTAATTTACATTAAGTCTTCTTCGGAGACGACGATGAAATCGCCGATTGCAATTACTGTGTTGAATGGGACAAGGGCTTCTTTTCCTGGGGAAAATTCTAGATTTAGATTTTTGGTGTAGGCTGTTGGGTCTTTTAGGATTAGTTGGATTAGTTCTCCTGTTCGGGCTTCGAATGAAATGTCTTTGACAAGGCCGAGGCGCTTGCCTTCTTTTGTTACAATAAGTTTTCCGAGCATGTCTTTTAATGGTTTTTTATCGAATGCCATAATTGGTTTAGAAGAAGGAAGTTTATAAATTTTGTTGTGTTTAGGAATTTATTTAATGCGAACTTTTTGGAAGTAATGAGTAATGTTGTGTATTTATTAATGGAAAAAGGCAGGAGGGTGTGACCCTATGGTTTCGCTTGGAGATTTTGAGGTTTTTGAGGAAGGTTTAAATAGCGACGGTAAATGCTTGTTTTTTTAATTTTTATTTATAAATATTTATATTATATATTATATATATTATATTATGTAGTATAGTAGTAGTTAGATTAGTTCTGTTTAATTGAATTTAATGAGATTATTGATTGTGTTCGGTTAATTAATGTAGGTTACTTATTATGAAGAATTCAAGGGTTGATTTTATTGGATTTGAGAATTAATTATTGATTTTGATATGGGGAAATTGGGGGACTTACAGTGGAAATGAGGGTGTGGGTCTTGGTTTGTTATTGCTTAGTTAAGAAAAAAGAACGTCGAAGGCAACAGCGTCGGTTTCATAGGAAATCAAGGTGTTGAAATCAGAATGTTTAAATATTAAGATGGATAATGTTAATTCTTAAAGAGGTTAGTATGAGCACAAAATTAGATAAGATATTTGAGAGTTATGTGAATAACAATTTGTTTAAAGACAAGACTGTGTTGCAGGCGAATTATAATCCTGATAATATTCCTCATCGGGATAAAGAGGTTGAGGCTGTGGCTTCGATGTTGGCCCCGGCTTTGAGAGGTGAGAAGTTTAGTAATTTATTTATTTATGGGAAGACGGGGACGGGGAAGACGTTGAGTGTGCAGCATGTTGGAAATAAGATTCAGGAAAAGCTGAAGCAGATGGGTGGGGATAATTTGAGGTTTCTTTATGTTAATTGTAAGTTGAAGAAAGTTGCGGATACTGAATATAGGATTATTGCGGAGTTGATTAAGTTGTTAGGGGGGACAGTGCCGGCGACTGGGCTACCAACGGATGTTGTTTATTCAAAGTTTGTAGAATTGATTGATGAGAAGAAGCAGATGATTATTTTGGTTTTGGATGAGATTGACCAGGCTGTTAAGAAGATTAGTGATAATTTTATTTATACTTTGACGAGGATGAATTCTGAATTAAAGAATGCGCAGATTGGGTTGATTGGGATTAGTAATAGTTTGACTTTTATGGATGGGTTGGATCCTAGGGTTCGAAGTTCTTTAGGAGAAGAGGAATTGGTTTTTCCACCTTATAATGCTTTACAGTTGCAGGATATTTTGAAGAAAAGATCTGAGAGGGCTTTTCAAGATGGTGTTTTGGAAGAAGGTGTGCTTGCTAAATGTGCTGCTTATGCTGCAAGGGAACATGGAGATGCTCGTCGGGCTTTAGATTTGTTAAGGGTTTCTGGGGAGTTGGCTGAGAGGAAGGGAAGTAAGAAAATTAAGATGGAGCATATTGATGAGGCTAATAATAAGATTGAGAGGGATAAGATGTTGGATATTATTGAAAGCGAGCCGACGCAGTTTCAACTTGTTCTTAGTTCTATTATGAAGCTTGATAAAGATACAAAGGTTGAGGAGATTTTTACTGGGGATGTTTATAATTCTTATCAAGAGATTTGCGAGAAGACAAAGAATGAGATTTTGACGCAGAGACGTGTTAGTGATATAGTGGCTGAGTTTGATATGTTAGGGATTATTAATGCTCGTGTGATTTCAAAGGGGAGGCAGGGCCGGACGAGGGAGATTAAGTTGATGTTAAGTCCTAATATTAGGCAGAAGGCTGAAGAGATTTTGAAGAAGGGGTTGGATTTGTAATCTTGTGGGGAATGGTAAAGTTTATAATTAATTGTTTGTTTTGAAGAAGATGAATAAATGGTTAAGAAATTTTGGTTTTGTGATTTCTATTTTGATTTCTTTATTTATAATCTATTTTATTTTTTTTGAAGTTATTGATTATGAAAGGTTAAATAATGTTTGGATTAGTATTATGGCTTTTTTAGCTATTGTTCCTGTACTGCATATTTGTTTGTTGGTTTATTATTATTTTTCAAAGAGGGAGAATAGAGCACTGAGTTTTGGATTGTTTGCTTTTCCTGTTGCTTTCTTGATTTTGATTTTGTATTATGGCTCTACTTCTCTTA
>NZAS01000040.1 GCA_002686195.1 Candidatus Pacearchaeota archaeon
TGTAATATTACCTATTTGAACAAAAGTATTCATTTCTAATCTATCAAAATCATTTTGTGATAATGCAGTAGATATTAAAAGTAACCATAATATTCTTTTAATCATAAAACCACTTATTTTTCCAATAAAAATATTCCCAATCCATTCCAAAAATCGTTAGGATCTTCGCCGGATGTATATATTTCTTTATTATACAAAACATCAAAATTTAAATTTTCAATTGCTTCTAATATACCACGTTGCTCCCAATTCCAATCATCAATTATTAAAATAGAAATATCAGTTAAAATATCATAAAATGTAGTAAGCATTTGATACTGATCTTCATATGTATGTTCTCCATCATAAAATAAAATATTAATTTTAAATGGTATTAAACCAATATCAAAATCTAAATAACTTTTATCAAAAACTTTTATATCATTATTACTTTTAAATTTTTTAATATTAGATAAAAATTGTTCTTTAGGATCACCATATGCAATATAAGTCTGCCAATTGCCACTTGACATAAGTGAATTAGCAGGCATTAAAGTTTCCGCACTCCAATTATCTATAGCAGCAGCATTAACATAATTAGCATAAATTGCAGAACAAAAAGTTGCCCCCCTATGTACTCCCAATTCTAAATAATTACTATCTTCAACACCACATATATTATTTAAAAAACATCTAACTTTGTGACTAGTTAACCCTTTAATATCAAAAATATCCTGTTTTAATTTAGAAACTTCTAATTCTCCAAATTCTAAAGATTTTTCTATGTGTTCAATTAAATATTCTATATTAATTTTTAGCATTTTTCTGTTTAAATTGTGCTATGACATCACAATAATTACAATCCCAACATTGAAATTTACATCGTTTAATATGTTTTCGCCAATTAATAAGTTCTGTGTGTGGAACTCCATCTAAGTTAATATTCAAATCTTCTGTTAATATCTTATTTCCATTAGCATAACATTTAACCAAATATATTGTATCTTCCAATACTCTTAAATTCTCCCGACCATGCATTTTAAAAATCTGAACATATTTTAATAATTCATCATATTCCTTTTTAAATGGAGGAATAGTAGCTACTTTAAAAAAGAAAGCCGGATCTTCTTTTTCCCATTTATATTGACATGAAATTTTAGAAATTTCATGATGAAAATAAGTAACTTCATTTTCCTCTTTTAAATTATTATAAGAAAAATGTTCATCCATTAATGGACATCTACCCAAACAGCCTTCATTAGTCAAAAGTGCTATTTTAACAAATCTCCCATGTTTATCTTCAAAATACTTTTGAGCTCTCTTTATATTAGCCAATTCATCATAATCCCTCATTAATATTCTATCAAGATTTATATAATCAAATCCTTGTTCTGCATGTGAAACATAATCTTGAGCTGTAGCCACTTTTCTTAATATAGTATTTTTTATTTCCATTTCTGGAAAATGATTCTTAAATCCCATTGCTATCCAATGACCATGTGGTATAGTTGCACTCCTTAATCCAACATCATATAATGGTTTCAAATTTTCAACAAAAAGTTTATAATTATCATATTTTGGAGAAACGCTAACATTATTAAAAGTTGCACTTACTCTTATATCAGATTGTTCTTGTATTACCATTGCATTTTCAAAAACTTGATTTCTATCATATTCAGATATGGGTACACCCATAGCATCTTGCAAAAACGGTTCAATTCTACATGTAAAATATATATCATAAATCCAATCCTTATATTCATTCAAAAAAGGAATAAAAATATCATTAAAATAATTTTCATCCATCATAGGATTAAGTGGAATAGAAAAAATCTTTTTAGCCATTTAACATCCTAATTCTATTACAAATACCTCTGACTTCATTATAAACTGGTTCATTAATAATATCTTTACCACACAATTTAACAACATCATTTAATTCACTTATAACCTCACCATCAAATCCAGTTTTATCATATGAATATAGTATTGCAGGAACTTCAGTTAATCCTAACTTAAAAGCAATCACTATTCTTTGAGTTCCTACTATAAATTTAATAATTTTATTATTACAAAATCCTAATACTGGAAATTTAATGCCATCTTTTTTTATATGTTCCACCAATCTTTTATCTATATTAGAAATAGTTAAATTAATATCTTCAACGTAATTTTTAGGATTTATTTTAGTATAAATTATTTCACTCATATTTAAAATCTTTCTTCATAACTTCTCCGTGTAAACACCCACCACAAATACCATTACAACCCGCAAGATAAAATACACAATTCAAACAATCATCTGGTAAATCATATTTTATATAATTTGCAACATACTTTTTATTATAAATTTTTTCTAATGTTTTTATTTTATTACTTCCATCAACATCAAAAACATCAACATTTACAGCCCCCTTTAATGGATAACAATTACTTGAAGTTCCGTCAGGAAAAACATCTATTGGTAAATTTCCACAAGTTAAATCTGTTTTACGATTATTAAATGTAGCAAGTTGATTTGAATTCATCATAATTACTTCTTGTGTATCACCTTCCCATAAACATGGTGGAATTTGACAATCAGAACTTACTAATATATTATTTACTTCTCCAAATTTTGATATTTTAATAAGTTCTTTTCCTAATTCTTTATCATTTAATAAATAAGTTCCTGTTAAATCTAATCCTATTCTTATTGCTTTAACTTTATTTGGAATTTGACTACATAACCATTTTATATATTCAAAATGATTTCTTTCTTTATAATCTCTTGATATTGTTATTGAAAGATATAACTTCAACCCACATGTGCATATGTTCTCACCCTCACGATCACATACCTCTTCAAATCCCCAACTATTTTCATATGCTTCATAAATAGATAAATAATTTTTCTTCCATAATTTTAATCTATTCTTTTCATCAAGTTCAGCAGAATTTGGTAACATCCAGTTAAAACTTCTAATATTTTCAACTAAATAATCTCTTATATAATCACCCCACAAAAAATTACTAACAAGATTTATCCTCAAACCTCTTTTAATAATAGTATCTATAATACCAATAAAATTAGAATGTTGAGTTGGTTCTCCACCTACAATTCTAACATTAGATTCTATAGAACCTTTTTTAGAATCAAATTCATAATAATCTAATAACTTATTAACATATTCTAGAGTCATTTCGCCTAAAGAATTTTGTAACCTTGCATCATCTTCAGTAAAACAAAATGAACACCCCTTAGAACAAGTACCATTTATTATAAAATTAAACATACCATAACCTTTAAAATATTTTTAATTTAAAATGTAATTTTTGTAGTTGCTGGTGAGCTTGATATACTCTCCTCTGTTTGTTGAAGTGCAGTCATACTCACCCCAAATCTTTCATGTTTCACTCTATGACAATCTGCTATAGTTTTACAAGAATCTACTATATCTCCTAAAATTTGCTGTTCCTTTAATAGACCAGTTAATTTTGTGAAATATGCATCTGACTTACTTATTACTTTTGTAGCTAATTGTGAAACTGTTAAACTTCCACTAAAATAAGAACCTGAAGACATACCACCAGAAGAACCACTTCTAGCAAGTGCCAGCGTACTTAAAACTGAACATGAAACTGAATTATCTGCTTGATAAGCACTTGCCTCTCTACGTTGTACTTCCCAAGTTGCTCTTTCTAACTCAGAAGCATCAAGTTGTAATTCTCTAAGTTTTTCATTAAATCTATCTTCAATAATTTTCTTCATTACAGTTTTATTAAATAAAATACCTAATGCTACATCTTCATCTGTTAATGTATATTGCACTTTATTATCCTCTGATGATGATAATAGTTGAAGATCATCATTAATAGGTGTTCCAAATTTCACAGAAATTGTACCTGAATATGAATCAGCAAACTTCCATGCTTTTGCAAGATCCTCATCTAGTACTGTAACATTATTTTTACTGATCTCTATTCGATTATCATAATACTCACCTGGAATAAATCCTACATTATAATTCATATAACCACCCATCTTTGTGACATATCCGCCCATAGATTCAGTTTGTTTATATAAAACATATATTTTAGCCATTTTGATTCTCCTCAAACCCCTTTAATAAATTTACAGAAGAATTACCTTCTTCTAATTTTCCTTGATTTTCGTTATTAGTAGTCATTAAACTACCCATAGATTTATCTTTTAACAACGCCATTCCTTGATCAAGTTGAAGATGAAAATGTGTTGCTAATTTTAATACTTTATGTTGTTGTTTCATTCCCATCATCAAAATTGAATCTAAATTTCCTTCTCCTACTCTTCCATAAAATGACATATCCAAAGCAGCTTGTTTTGCCATTCGAACTGTCCAATAATCTTGTTCTAATTCGTCTTCCAATTCTTTATTACCAAACACATCCATAAGAGACGAACCATCTGGAAGTTTACCTTCATCACTATCTAAAAGTTCATGTATTAAATTTAATACATACTTTTTTTCATTTATTGCATCCCGTAAAGTTCGTTTATATCTATTAAGATCCTTAGTTTGATTTATTACTTCAAGATCAAGCAACTCTCTTTGTAATTCATTTGTAGTATATTCTTTTTTATCTTCTTGTTGCTTTATCTCTAATTTGCATTTTTTCATAAGATATTCCATAGATTCAATTGATTCTACTCTTGTTCTTAATTCCATCAACCATTGTTTTAATTTAGCATATGGAGTTATTTGAGATCCCCCCACAAAATACTTTAATTTATAAATCGGAGTAGCATTGGATCTTTCTAATGCTAATTTTTCTAATACCGAATTGTTTATTTTACCATTTTTTGGTTTCATAATTTGACTATTTTTTTGTTTCATAATTTATATCCTCATAAATAAATATTCACTTATTTTTTATTCCCTCCAACCACAATGACCTGATGATTGTCCATCGTGTGCAGTTGGTGCACAACCAGATGGATTTGCTGTACCAGTATCTGTTGCATAANACATTTTCCAAGAATTATTAGATTGACCTGTACCATCATAACATCCTATCATATACTGATGGTCTTGTCCCATTGTAAAATTCTCTTCTCCACAATTAGTATGTGGTTTAGCAACATTACCTATATTTGTATCAGTTGTTAAATCCCATCGTCTTAAATTATAACCACCGTTATATGTACCTTCATTTCCACCATAACCTCTACGCATTTTACTGTTTATTCCTTTTTGTTGTGAACCAATACCCCAATGTGTACTACTAGCAATTGCTTCTGTAGCAAATGTGAATTTTTGTCCACCATCATCCCATACATATCCATAATTTTGATCTGAAAATCCCGTAACACCTGACTGCATATTATCTCCATCTCTACCTCCAGACAATGTAGAGGCATTCATAGTTTCATTAGTCAAATTAAACCTATCTACTGCTGAATTACCACCACCAAATATATATGCAAAATCATGTTCTTTAAATATAGTACCACAATCATTCCGTGATACTGTTATATCAAATGCGGACTGGTGTGTATATCCAGTTTCAGTCATCATATTAAAAGCAGATGTTACAGTTGTAGTTCCTGGCCAAGAATTGTGAGTTGCCCACATAAATAAAATTGTTTTATTACATGCTCCAGAAGTATAGCCAGCTGCATAATCTAAATGATTCCCTAAATTACTCGTTTGATCTGTAGAACAAACAGTTCTATGAACACTTGTCCACGGGCTACTATCCTTATACCCACCACCCGTATATGCATAATTTATAATTTGACGGTATTTAAATCCAGCCCAATGTCGTTTAACAGGTCGTTTTAAAGTAGTGCCCATAACCCACACGTTCTTTGGTTCAACAACTTTGTCATAAATATGTACACTTCTAAGATATCCATCAAAATAATCATCAGTACCATATCCACATCCTATTCTATCAAAAACTAATGGATAGTTAGTATGAAATGTTAAAGTTTGACTTGAATCCAAAGCACCATCAATATAAATCTTAGCAGTATTCTCACTTATATCATATGTAAACCCAATATGATGCCAATCCCCATCATTTACACTGGCAGTTGAATCTTTTGCTTGCCAAGCACTATTATTATGTTGAGTAACTCTTACCTTTCCATCGTGTACACCAAAACCATTGCCAACGACACTGGTACTACAACCAACTATATTATTAGCAGCATTACCGGCATATCCCGCAGAAGAATCTGTCGATGTTGTTTTCATTACAGCAAATATCGACCAATCAGAAGTAGTTGAAAGAGTCGTAAGTGCAGTTGAAAAATAATTTTTATTATTTGCAATAAAATGTACACCGTCTCTTGTAAATTGAGCAGAACCACTGTTATTAATCATATTGCTATTAGCACCATAACCAGAATCAGTAGCATGCAGACCATTACCACTCAAATCTTGCCAAGTTTGTTCAAAATTTCCAGCATGGCTATTTGAACTTCTCGGATCTCCGACATTTGTGTCATCTAAACAAAGAATTAAACCATCCGTTGTTATTTTATTTCCGCCAAAATGTACAGCCATAATTAAATTTATCCCCTATATTGTACTTATTTTTTTTATTCTATCAACATCTTTACGTTCAGCAGTAAATGCCCAATGAAATTTCAAATCTTTATTTGTAAACATTCTATTAACTTTCACTGTGAATTTATTATTAAGTATATCTATTTCATCTATAAATATAACTTTGTCATGATTCACATTAGTGATTTGTATATTCACACCTTCTTTATGTACTAATTTATTTATATAATCTGGCAAATTAACTATGCATTTTCTTCCTTTAATTATACCTTCACCAGTTAATCGAACTCCGTGATATGGAGATTCTAAACTTCCATATTCTAATTTCTTTCCTGGTTTAGTTGGATGATCAATAACAAATGATTTTGTTATTCCTCTTATGCTGCCGTTTACATCTAGAGTTGCGCCTGGACTCGTCGTCCCGATGCCGACGTTGCCTGATGAATTTATATACATATCTGCAGCACCTGACCCAGCGCCCCTAAAACCTAAACCAGAATCAGAAGATAATTGTCTACCTCCTCCATCTACATCAATATATCCTGAACTTCCTTGGAATCTTGCCACATCTCCACTTGAAGTATTTACATGTAATTGTCTTGCTGGCCCCGTCGTCCCGATGCCGACTTTGCCATGTTGAAATAAGACATTACCAGATCCAGCCCTTCTATAGAAAGTC
>NZAS01000041.1 GCA_002686195.1 Candidatus Pacearchaeota archaeon
GTCAACTCCCCAGTCACTGGGTCGATGTACTCCTCCACGTGCGTTGCTGGCGGCAACTCAGGCGGAGCTGGCGGTGGCGGCGGTGGAGCTGGCATCTTCGGTTTTAAAAATCCCATGTCATATCCTCACTTCCAATGGATTGTAATTCGTTCCTGTCGCCAATTTTTCCATTCTCTTATTTTGATTCAAATCCAGTTCCTGTATGGCGACAGCCGCAACCCTCCAGGCATCCGCATAATGACTGGAGTGATCATGAACTGGCTTTGAAAAAACCTTCTGCTTGTCCATCCATTTCCTATGATACCACTTCATGGAATCCAGGAACGGCTTGCAGTTGTTTCGGTCAATAAAACTTTTCGCCAACAGGATCTGTCCAGCGTGCAGACCATCCTCTATCGGCAGCTTCGGACACACCTTGATGGGTCGCATCCCCATGGAGAACGCGTATTCCTTCCTGGAGTGTCCCGTGCTTAATTCTCGTTGCTCCACATCATGTGGAAACACATAATTCCTGATATTATAATTCGTCTTTTTTATGTAATCCGCATAGTGGTCCAGGGATTGATTGGAATTGTTATAACAGTCAATCACGAACAAGGCTCTGCCGATCTGCTGGGTGAACAACAGGCAAGTCTGGTCGGAGATCCCCAAATCAAAATACACGTCAACTGGGTATCCTGGATCATACGGAAAATGAGAAATTTTCTTTTCATCCTCCATCTTCTGTATGATCTTGCCGTACACCGATCCTGATATGTTGGCGGTCCAGGAGCATTCAAACTCCTGTGCGTACTGGTCCTCGGTCATCAGCTTCTTCGCCGAGTCCAATTCCTCCTGTGGCACGAGCTTCGTCTCACTCGCCTTGAAGATGCAAGTGAACCAGTCTCCCAACCCCTTCGCCTCCTCGTACAAGTCATAAAAGCTGTTCATTCCAGCTGGCGTTCCTATGAAACACACCTTCCCCAGCCTGTCCGCAATGGCTGGTCTGATGATCTCTGGAAACATGCGAGAGTCCATCTGCGCGTATTCATCACAAACGACCATGTCAAAGTATTGTCCGCGGCTGGCATCCACATTTTCACTCCCAAATAACGTTATGCGACCATTCGTGGGAAAATCGGCGCGCAGCTCCGTTTCATTATACTTCATTCCAGGGATCTTCCTGGAAAATTCCTTCAGGTAATCCCAGGCGATCAATTTCGCCTGCACCCTGGTCGGGGAAAAGAAAACTCCCCTGAAATTCTTTTTTTTGCTGGTGAGAGCGAGCTTGATGAGATGGTTGATGCTGAAGATCGTCTTTCCTCCCCGTCTGTGCATCACGCATACGGCGAAGCGGTACTTGTCCAAGGCGTCATGCAGCATCTTCTGCTGCGGTCTAGGAGTGTAAGGTATTTTGATGATTTTCATCAGTGCATTGTTTCCTTGTTTGCATTTACTTCCAGGGGAATGACCTTTTGAATATTCAACGCGGCTATGATCAGCTCGGCGGCTGCAAGCGCGTCCTCCTTGTCAATGAAGTTCGTCAGGTCCAGTCTCACCAGGTTCTGCTGTTCGTCAAAGAACACGGCAGCCTGGATGTCGTTCATGCGCATCTGAGTGTCTAATTCTCCCATTGTATATAAAAAAAAGCCGCACGATTTTTGGGGATGGATCGAGTCGCGGAAAACCGCCATTTTTTATTTTTTTTCTCAAAAAACTTTTGATCCATTGTTACCCTGTCGGTTGCTCATCCCTTATATTCCCTAGTTAATCGTATTAGTGTCAGGTTTATTGTCATTTTCTTTGTTCGATCCTCTTAATGCGCGCGTGGACTCTTTGTCTTTAAGCTCAGGACTGCCATCATCAGACCATATAACCTTAATGACTGGATCTCCCACGTTCTCGATTGTCTGCTTGTCTCCGAATATAGACACTAACTTACTAGCCAGCCACCTCGCATGCTGGAGCTTCTCCCTTACCAGCTGCACTTGCTGCGGCTCTATCGGCTGCTCCAGTAAATCTTGCATCTTATCAAGCCACGTCACGGCTCCCAGCTTGCGAGCCGTTAAAACCTTCTCTTTGAGTTTTTCATCCTTGTGCATCCATTTATAGATGGTCGCCAAGTTCGGCATGTCCTTAGGTCTGCAGATTGACGTTAAGGTGTTCCCAAGCTCGAGCAGCTCCAAAACCTTCTCTAATACTTCCTTTGATTTCTTCATGTGTCTTATTCCTGTTTTGTTTTAAGTTTCTCAGTGAATTGATCTTGCCTTCCAATGTCGTCTGACCATAGCTCAGACCGCCGTGCATCCTACAGATGTACCTTCCGTTCTTCTTTAAAATCCCTTTGGCTCTGCACTGCCTCCCGTATCTTTTAGCCGTCGCCTCACATTGTATTTTCTTGCCTGGTCTGCCTGTCATGATTTTTTTTTAAATTATTTTATTATAATGCTTGACATTATATAACACTAGGCATTATAAGGGGTTGAAAGGATATTTAATGATAAAATATACTAGCTCAAAAAGTTTTTACCTTGGCATCGCCGCCATGGTAATGAACGGCTTAACATTTGAAGCCGACTATGATTCTTTAACGATCAAATTAACTGGCGGCTTTTAATGAACTCCATGCCGGATTTTATCACTTACGGCATCGTGGACAATGGCATCATGATCATTGGCGCAATGACTGGTTACAATCTTGAAAAATATTTACCCAAGAAATTGCAGAATGGTCTTGGTGCTGTCTATGGTGCTGGACTTGGCAACGCCTTGTCCGACTTCATGGGTGGCATGTCCACCCTGTCTTATGATCTAGCGGCTGGTACGGCTGCTGGATGTTTAATTGGTCTTGTATTCATTCCGATATTAGGTTGGTTCTGGAATGCAAGACAAATCAAAAAAGGAGCTTAAATGATGTCTAATCTTTACGGACACAACAGCTTCGACTCCGCTTATGTTGTTACCAACTATCCTTGGGGTTTTCGATTGAAAACTTCAAGACGATACTGGATTGAAACAACAAAGCACGGAGATCGATTCTGCTACGCGACTTTAAATCCAAAGACCGCCAAATGGTGCAAACCTAAAAAAGGCACTTATGATGCGGTCATGGTCATGACGAAAGAAACTAAAATAAAATATCTCAATTCCATGAATTACGGCAATCGAGATGTTAAACAGTATGAAACTGTCTCATATTTCAGCGTTTCCGCTGGATGGTCTGATTTCAAAGACATAAAAGAATTTGAACAAAAAGCGGATCTCCAGCAATTAAGCAAAGAGCAGCTCAGACAGATTTGTTATTGTAAATCCGTCAAGCAAGTTCATTCAAAACTGTCTTACAGCTTTGAAAATACAACCCAGCTTTCCCAAAAAGAAAGGGAAAAAAGGGATGACAAGGAAAAAGAAATAAACAAAAAGATCAATAAATATGGTAATTATGTCTATTCTAAATGCCTTGTAAAAAATAACTTGTTATGACCAAAAGACAGCTTAAAAAATTAATGAGTTCGCTTGAAATCAGTCAAGCGGACTTGTGCCGCATATGTTTTAACCAGGTAACGCAATCTGACAGGAACATTGTCTCAACTTGGCTAAGCGGTGCGAAGCCGATACCTCGTTGGCTTCCTCAAATGTTAAACTACTACAAGGAGTCTAAATAATGAAAACATTTTCTTTTATTACTTCTAAAGGTTTTAGAATAGATGTTAAGGCATCTAATCCGAAAGCTGGTTATAATAAATTAAACAAACAATTAATTCAACATCTCACAACATCTTATTATGAATATGACAAAGATGGATTTGTTGATGTTAACAAAATAAAAACCTTACAAGGAGTCTAAATAATGGCTTACAAAGACTACACAAGAACCGAATTTATTAAAAAATTTGGTAAAAGCAAAAAACATTTTGATGTTTATAAAAAGTATGATTACACAAATCATGAATATATTTATGAGGTTAGAAGCATAAAAAACAAAACACATGAAAATCATGAAACAATCAATGAAATACTTAATTTCAAATTTCAATAAGAAAGGAGTCTAAAAAATGTTAGTTAATTTTACTAAAAAGGAGCTAATTGAAATAAATGTTTCAGTCAGTCAAAATTTAAGTAAATTTAAAGACACTTTAAAAGATCATGAAAAAAAATCTTTAGAAAGTGTTTTTGATAAAACATACAAGATTATATCAAATGATAAATTTATTAAAGTTTTAAGAGATTCCAAATTTAGGGTCAATTGTGGCATTAAGAGTCTAAATAATTAAAGCGGAGCGATCCGAATAAAAGAGCCAGCATTCATTGCTGGCTTTTTTTAAAACAATCTTTTGTAAGTCTATCCTTTTCTTACACAAATTTTGTCAACAATGGAACTTATTTTTTCATTTTTTTGATGTATCTGCAGATACAGGCGGAGGTATATCAATTCCTCCTCCCATGTCTTTTTAATTTTGTGTCGGCTCACACCGAAGGCGCGACCAAGCTGCGTGAAGGGGATTTTTTTAGCGCGCATCCACAGCATCCTCTTGGTGTCGATGTCCTTGACCAGCTTTCCCAATATTTCACAGGCGATCCACCATCTGTCGATCTGCGAAGCGGTGGGAACGATCTTGAAATCCGCCTNATGATAGCTGCGCTGGTACATTTTTTCCTGACGATAATCAAGCCAGGCGGTCGTTCTCTCCTTTTGGAAGGCGGAGGGTAGCCTCCTGTCGGTCCTGGCAGCCTCCTCAAAGAGGTGGATGAGGTCCTGGACTGTTACTTCAGGCATTCCAGATGCCGAGCGTACTTGTCAGCTCGCACCTGATCATCCTTCTTCCAGCTTTTTCTCAACTTCAGCCATCCTTCCGCAAGGAGGGGGTCGCCAGTCTTTTTCAATATTCTTTGATAAATCATTTCATCCGAATTGTATTTCTTCCTCTTGCCTTCCTTGACATATTTGTAACTTGCATTCGTGTTCTTTACTAAATTTTTAACAATCTTGTCCAGTGGATTATTTAATGGATTAGTTAATGGATTAGTCGGACAGTTCTGTCCACCTTTCTGGACAATATTGTCCACCTTNNTGGACAAAGTTGTCCAGACAATCTTGTACCGCGTGGATTGACCTGGGGTTCCCTTTTCCAGTATTTCCAGGTATCCGTTGTCAATGAGGCTGTGCAGTCCGCGCCTGACGGACCGCTCATGCAAGTTGGAGTCCGCCGCAATCCTCTGATGGCTGGGGAACAAGGCTTTGGTCTTGGAGTTCTCTCGGTCCAACAGGAAGATCATGATGCGCCTGGCTGCGGAGTTGAGACTGACATCGGCGTTGACCAGCTTCAGCATTTTCCACTTTTCCAGGATCATCAGGCACAATAGGTCTGTTCGATGGCATCGGCTTTCTCGCTCGGCTGCTTCTTCAGGTGGTGTATGACGGTGCTGTAATTCCTATTGAGGGTCCTGGCTATGATTGTCTTATTCCAACTCCTCTGCCTGAAGGCGATGTGGCTGAAGTCGATTCGAGCCTTGACCAGCCTTCTCTTTCGGCAAGGTCCGATAAGATCGGAGATTTCGATGCGGTGGCGCAAGCAGACAAGGACCACCAGGGAACGGAGTGTTTTATTGATCCTGATCCCTCCGCTTGAGGGTTTTTTCAGAATCTTGAGCAAGGATCGTATTTCCAGAATTTCGGTGTCGTTCAGTTTTTCAGGCATTGGTCCATCCAGTTCTTAAACCCAGGATTGTCTCTCAAGATCTGAACGAACCCTCGGCTCATCGCATTGACCACATCCTCCTCCTTCTTATCCTTCAAGCCGTACTGTTCATAAATGATGTGGCATACTTCGTGCCACACCAGGATGCAGCTGTAGGAGGTCTGTTGTTCAATGATAGATTCATCAAAAACTACGAGCTGCTTCCCAGCGTGGTAGCTTCCCTCATCATCA
The DNA here is from genome assembly GCA_002686195.1 of Candidatus Pacearchaeota archaeon. Next base: position 5,907 of record NZAS01000041.1, read on the forward strand.
GCGATCTCCAGGAGCTGCTTTTGACAGCGGAGAGCTATGGTCAAGCCGCTGACCTGGAGCTTACTGGGTAAGGAAATCTGTTGGGGTGACTTTGCCATTGGTTGCCTTGAAGATGAGAGCCAGGTTCTTCTGCGTGGGAAAAGCCTCCCCCTTGATCCATCGGTGGACCAGCCTGGCTGGATTGGTGGTGTCCGCAACCTTCAGTTTTTTCGCCAATTCTCCAAGGGATTTGATGTTTTGCAGTATTTTCCATTCCTGGAGTGTCATATCTAGCTTTTGTTTCTAAACTACTTAGCATAATTTGCAAAGTATAAAATATAAAAAAATATATATAGCTATTAATGCTAATAAGACTATGGTTGAAAGACAATGATGCCGTGTAAAATACTGGAATTAAGGAAGTCCATCAAGAACAGCGGCTTAATGCAGAAGGATGTAGCCAAAATCATAGGCGTTAACGTCATCCACCTGAATAAAGTATTGAATAACAAGGCTTCACTGACACAGAACATGGCTCGAAAACTATCCAAAATCAAGCTCCTGGATTCCACGGAGCAGCAAATACTCTACCCCCTTAAAAAGTAAATAAAATTAGCAATATTTGCAAAGTTCTTGACGAAACTTTGCAAAAAATGCTAATTATGTTCCTAATATGTTTAGGAATTGTTCGTGGTAGAGGATTTTTTAGATGATTTAAGAAAGCCTGATGAGAAGGTATTAGAAAAACAAGCCAAAAAGATAGTAGAAAAATATAAAAAAAATAATCCTGATTGG
>NZAS01000042.1 GCA_002686195.1 Candidatus Pacearchaeota archaeon
TTTTACGAACCATACAGGATCAACAAATTCCTGTCACAGAATGTCGATAGTGTGATGTTTGTCAATGAGATGAATTTCAGACCACATTGTGATAAAAAGTTACAATATGAATATTTTATAAATAGTCTTAGGAAGCGAAAGAGGAAAGCACGTAAGTGGCTTCAGCCTGAATCGTTTGATGATATAGAGAGCATCAAAGAGTATTTTAACTATAGTACTCGTAAAGCAAAGGATGCTTTGAGAATTCTTGGTCATGATGACATTGAATATATCAAAGATAGACTATACAAAGGTGGTTTGAAAAAATGATAGAAAGCATGATAGAGATTACATTGGAGCAACCAGATGACTTTCTGAAGGTAAAAGAAACATTGAGTCGAATTGGAGTCGCATCCAGAAACGATAATAAATTGTACCAATCTTGTCATATATTGCATAAGCAGGGTAGGTACTATATAGTTCACTTCAAAGAACTATTCGCATTGGATGGGAAACCAACTAATTTTTCAGAAAACGATGAGGGCCGTAGAAATACGATCTCAAACCTTTTGCAAGAATGGGGTTTGGTTAAGATTGTCAGGGGTGAAACAGAAGAAAATATTGCACCACTGAGTCAGATAAAAGTTCTTGCATATGCTGATAAAGATGATTGGGAGTTGGTTCCCAAGTATAATATCGGCAAAAAATAATAAACGATGGTGGTCGATTCGTAAAGGATGACCACAAATTTTAATCTTGCTTATTCAATAAGGAGAAACAAAGCATGACTACANTACTTTCAACACTAAACCGTTTTGATCCATTTTTCGTGGGTTTCGATAAAGTTTTCAATCAGTTGTCAACATTTGATACTGAACGNAATCAACCAAATTATCCACCGTATAATATTATTCAGAAGGATGATAATAATTATACGATTGAAGTGGCACTTGCTGGTTTTACNCAAGAGCAAATANAANTTACGCATTTACCAGAAACCAATAATTTGGTTATCGAGGGGTCAAACGAAATTTCAGATACTCAATATCTACATCANGGNATTGCNANTNGAAAATTNNAACGANCTTGGACTGTTGCNGATAGNATNGAAGTTACANATGCAGAATTTNNTGATGGTNTTTTACGAATTCAGTTGGAAAANNTTGTTCCNGANGANAAGAAACCGAAACAAATTGAAATTAAATAGAAGCCCAGTATAGGTGGTTATAGGGAAGGGGTTGGAAATTTCCAACCCCTTTTTTATTTTAGCTTGACAAATCTAAGATTTTATGGTATAATATAGGCATGAACTATTACACAAATGTTTTTACGATTGGAAATAATGTCAGAGTACGAAGTGTTGAAAATGATGAACGTATTAGATACTCCGAAGAATATAAACCTACCGTTTTCATNCCCACCAAAGAAAAAACTAAATTTAGAACCATACATGGAGAACCAGTAGGAAAAGTTCAGCCAGGATCTATTCGTGATTGTCGAAATTTCATGGAAAGATATAAAGGGGTGGAAAATTTTTCCGTCTATGGGTACACCGATTGGAGTCATCAGTATATCGGTGATAAATTTTTTGGGTGTGATTTCGATCTAAGTAAAATTAGGATTTGCACTATTGACATTGAGGTTGCATCTGAACAGGGATTTCCAACGGTGGAGAATGTTCGGGAAGAACTGATTGCTATAACGATCAAGGATAGTCTAACTAAAGGTCGTTATGTATTGGGTAGAGAACCAGTAGATGTTGCTGATGAAAATACCAAATATATTTGTTGTCCAACTGAGATGGAATTGATTGAGAAATTCTTGGAAGTTTGGAACGTATTGCAACCTGATATAGTTACGGGATGGAATAGCAAATTATACGATATTCCATATCTGGTTAGACGAATGGATCGGGTAATGGGTGATGGCACATCTAAGAGAATGTCGGTCTGGAATGTGGTGAAGGAAAGAACAGTCAAAATTATGGGTAGGGAAGAATATGTTTATATGATTGCTGGTGTATCTCAATTGGACTATTTGGACTTGTACAAAAAATACACATATGTCAACCAAGAGAGTTATCGGTTAGATCATATTGCCTTTGTGGAATTGGGTGAACGAAAATTGTCATATTCAGAGCATGATACCATGCACAATTTTTACAAACAGGATTACCAAAAATTTATCGAATACAACATTGAGGACGTTGAATTGGTTGATCGTCTTGAGGATAAATTGAGGTTGATTGAGTTGTGTGTTACGATGGCATATGATGCTGGTATCAATTATGAGGATGTGTTTGCCCAAACCAGATTTTGGGATGCAGTGATATACAACCATCTTAGACAGAAGAATATTGTTGTACCACCACGAAAGGAAAATCCATTTAAACCAGAATTCACAGGTGGTCATGTCAAAGAGATAAAGGATGGTGGTATATCTGCTGATTGGGTGGTATCTTTTGATTTGAATAGTCTGTATCCACACTTGATTATGCAGTATAATATTTCACCAGAAACTCTGAGAACAGATCTACCAAGTTTCTTTGTTGAGGTTGGGGAATTGGTGAAAGGAACACTACCACTACCAGATGTGCCAAATGCAACTATGGCTGGGAATGGGCATTATTTCAGTACTGAGGTGCAAGGATTTTTACCTGAGTTGATGCAACAATTCTACGATGATCGGGTGAAATACAAACAATTGCAGATGGATGCACTTAAGTCGGGTGATAAAGAGAATGTTGCCAAGTATGAGACAAGGCAGATGGCACGTAAAATTTCACTAAATAGTGCATATGGTGCTTTGGGTAATGAATACTTTAGATATTTTGATGTTAGGCAAGCAGAAGCAATAACTAAGTCTGGTCAGTTGGCAATTCGGTGGATTGAACGAGAATTGAACGAGTATTTGAATTCTATGTTAAAAACCGAAGATGTGGATTATGTTATTGCCAGTGATACAGATAGTGTGTATTTGACATTGGATTATGTGGTCAAAACCCACTTATCAAATTTGACTGATAAGAATAAAATCGTCGATGCGTTAGATAGGGTGTGTATAGACTTGATTGAACCATTTATCGAAAAGAGTTATCAGAAATTGGCAGACTACATGAATGCATATCAGCAGAGAATGGTGATGAAACGTGAGGTTATTGCCGATAGAGGTATATGGACTGCCAAAAAACGGTATGTACTGAATGTGTGGGATAATGAAGGGGTCAGAAATGAGAAACCCAAGATCAAGATTATGGGAATCGAGGCCGTAAGAAGTTCAACACCAGCATCCTGTAGGCAACGTATTATGGATTCACTGAGTATCATTATGGATAGTACAGAAGATGAATTGATTGAATATGTCAAGGAATTTCGTGAAGAATTCATGCAGATGCCAGTGTCGGAAGTTTCATTTCCGAGAACGGTGAAAGGGATTGACAAGTATTCTAGCAGTGCAGATCTATACACAAAGGGTACACCATTTCACGTCAAAGGAACNATNATTTACAATTCGTTGGTCAAAGAACANAAATTGGATCGGACATATCCAATNATCAANAACAANGAAAAAATNAAATATGTCTACCTAAAGGAACCTAATCCGACGACTGATAGGGTGATTGCNTTTATNAANAGTCTACCTAGTGAATTCGGNTTAGATAAATACATAGACTATGGTNTGCANTTTGAAAAGGCATACTTAGATCCANTAAGAAACGTCTTNAATGTCGTTGGTTGGCATTATGAGAAACANGCAAGTTTAGAATCATTTTTCGTATGAGGTGAAAAANATGAGAGTACATGAATTAGCAAAAGAATTTGGTATTAGTTCGTCNAAATTAATAGAGGAAATCAANGGNTATGGTATTGAGGTAAAAAGTCATTTGAGTGGTTNAGATGATGNTCGTGTTTCCGATATTAGACATAAGCACACTGTTGCACAGGTTGCCATTAAATTGGAAAATGAATTGCAAGAGAGGAAAAAAGAAGAAACCGTAGTCGAAGAAGATGAATGGGAATTCATAGATAGTGAAGAAGTTGATGAACTTCTCGTACCAGATGTCGAAGAAGAATCTGATGAACTAGTTTTGACCGAATCTGATTTAGATGAAGAATCTTTTGATGAATATAAAGATGAGGATGCACCCGACGATCCTCCGCATTCCAAATTTTTCCCAAAGGAAACAGAAGATGAATGGTCAAAAAGGGAACAGGTACTTGAGAATTTGAGAGAAAAGTCAAAGGAAAATGTAGCATCACAAGAGGTGATTGTTGAAAAACCAAAAGGGTTTTGGGGTTGGCTGAAAAGTTTGTTTTCGTAAGGGAGTTTGAAATACCTGATGATTCTTCACCTGATGGTGTTGCCCCTGCCATGTGGGGGTCATATTTGGGTGGTGGAAAACTGCACAGATTTTTCTGTCAAGATTGTAGCATGTTTCTAAATGTCAGGTTTCCGAGATGGGATAGGATCTTACAAAAAGTTAGAGAACCAGAAGAAGTGATGGAACGGAAATTTAAATGTCCATCGTGTATCAAAGATAATTTCATAAAAATAGAGGTCGAAACGGATGAATGATTTTTTAAGTGATCTTGTAAAAACACTAGGAGATGAACATACTACCATTGCATCTGATGAAAAGTCATCGGCAGAATTTTCTGGTACAGTAGATACTGGATCGTATGTTTTAAATGCTGTTCTATCGGGTAGCATTTATGGTGGTGTGCCTGATAATAAGGTGACTGTATTTGCAGGGGAAACTGCAACAGGTAAAACGTTTTTCGTCTTGGGGGTAGTTAGTCAGTTTTTGAAGAATAATCCAGAAGGTAGTGTCATGTATTTTGATACAGAAAGTGCAGTTACAAATGAGATGATGCAAAGTAGGGGTATTGATACCAGACGGGTTATAAAATCAGAACCTGATACCATACAGAAGTTTAGGCATACGGCATTACAAACTATTGATTTTCAGATAAGTCAGGATAAAGAAGAACGTAGACCAATGATGATGATATTGGATAGTCTTGGGCAATTATCCTCAACGAAGGAAATCGAGGATACGGCCAAGGGTGATGAAACCAGAGATATGACAAAGGCACAGATCCTAAAAGCAACGTTTCGGGTATTGAATCTGAAATTGGCAAAGGCAAATGTACCTTTATTGGTTTGCAATCATGTCTATGATGTGGTTGGTGCATATTATCCAACAAAGGAAATGTCGGGTGGGTCTGGTCTGAAATATTCGGCATCTACTATTGCTATGCTATCCAAACGAAAAGAGAGGGATAGTGACAAAGAGATAGTAGGAAATATTATAACGGTCAAGATGGAAAAAAGTCGATTGTCGAAGGAAAACAAACAAGTTGAGGTGTTGTTGACCTATGATAAGGGTTTGGATCGGTATTATGGGTTGATTGATATGGCAGTTGATGCTGGTATATTCAAGAAATTGTCTAATCGGATTGAGTTGCCTGATGCAAGCAAGCATTATGCATCTAAGATATATGGAAATCCGAAGGAATATTTCACCACAGATATTATGGAGAGAATTGAAAAATATGCCAATCAGGAATTTCAGTATGGGGGGATGACAACGGTTGAAGTGGAACCAGAAGTGGTTGTTGACGAAGAAAAGGAAGGGTCGGCCGAAACTTTGACTATGATTGATGCCGATGTTGAGTGACGTTTCCATACACCCGAAATGAGTAACGGTGTGTGATTATTAGATACTAAATGTTGGAGAAAACCAATGGACGTTTGCATTAGAACGGAATTACAAGGTCAGCACAATATAAACTTGCACCCTTTTACGCAACAGCAGGGGCAAGCATTTTGGCATACCATAAAACCAGACATAAGGGTATTATGATTCGAGAGATTGTTGCAGAAAAAAAAGAATGGGTGGAGAAATATGATGACTACCCTTATGGGTATTGGAAATACAGGTGGGATTATCTATGTAGAAGGTTGAATCAGTATGCAGATATGGAAAGACAATTACGACAGTCAGAGACTCGATATGTTCGTTTAGAAGAAAAGGAGAAAAATAGTTGAGAATTGAAGAAACGATTCTACGGAATCTGATATATAATGAAGAATACACCAGAAAAGTTTTGCCATTTTTAGATAACAAGTACTTTCACGATTTCAGTGAGAAGGTGTTATTTGAAGAAGTGGCAAAACACGTTGCCACTTACAACAATTGCCCAACCAGAGAAACCTTAGAAATTTCTCTTGGGGCATTGGGTACGGTATCTGAAGATCAGTTCAAAGATCTGATAAGTTCAGTTGAGATGATGGAAAAGGGTAAGGATAATCCAGTTGACATCGAGTGGTTATTGACAGAAACTGAAAAATTCTGTCAGGACAAAGCATTATATAATGCCATTATGGGGTCGATTGAAATTATTGATGATAACAAGAAAACTACAACGGGTACAGGGGAGATACCCAAGATGTTGAGTGATGCATTATCGGTTAGTTTTGATCCTAATGTCGGTCATGATTACATCGAGGATTCAGAGGAACGGTTTGAGTACTATCACAAAGTAGAGGAACGGATTCCGTTTGATCTGGATTTGATGAATAAAATCACTAAAGGTGGTCTACCTAAAAAATCATTGAACGTAATTATGGCTGGAACTGGTGTGGGTAAAAGTTTGTTTATGTGCCATTGTGCAGGGGCAAACTTGAATGCTGGTTTGAATGTGCTGTATATTACATTGGAGATGGCAGAAGAACGGATTGCAGAAAGAATAGATGCCAATTTATTGGATGTTGAAGTGGTGCAATTATCAACCTTGAAACGGGAGAAATATCTTAGTCATATCGAAAGTATACGAAATAAGACATCTGGTAAACTTATTGTTAAGGAATACCCAACGGCAGTGGCCCACGTAGGGCATTTTCGGCATCTGTTAAATGAACTCAATCTCAAAAAGAGTTTCAAACCAGATATTGTGTATGTTGATTATTTGAACATATGTTCATCGAGTCGGGTAAAACCAAATGCCAATACCAATTCATACACGTTGGTCAAGTCGATTGCCGAAGAATTACGTGGGTTGGCAGTAGAGAATAATTTACCCATAGTGACAGCAACTCAGACCAATAGGCAGGGGTTTTCCAATACTGATGTGGATTTGACTGATACTGCTGAAAGTTTCGGGTTGCCAGCAACTGCTGATTTCATGATAGCATT
>NZAS01000043.1 GCA_002686195.1 Candidatus Pacearchaeota archaeon
CTGTCCATTTGATAGTTCTCTTAATTAACTGAGCTGCTTCAAACTGCGTAAATATCAATCTATTCATATCTGGATCTGTAAGTTTAAGATATTCACCTTCTTCTGCCAGTTTCAACCAAAATGGTAGTACTGAACCTGTACTGTGAGCTACATTAGCAAATCGAGTCAAAGAAAATCTATTGTTATCATTATTACTATTCATAAAAACTCTTTCCATCAGATATTTTGAAGCGCCATAAACACTCTCTGCCAAACAAGCCTTATCTGTACTTATCCCTACTGTGATTGGAACATCATTAATAATACTGGCTTCCACCACATTCAAACTACCCATCACATTTATATTACAGCCCGCAATAGGATTCTTCTCCATCAAATCAATATGTTTCATCGCGGCCGCATGAACTACTACATCTGGTTTGACATCCTTAAATACTCTAAGTAACAATCCTTTATCTTCTATGTTACCTACGTAAGACTTCACTTCTGGATGTTCTCGTCTTAATTCAGCTATCTTCTCTTCATTTCTACTGACATTGATATATTCATTGTCATTTAATTTGATAAGAGCTTTACCTACAGTTCCCGTTCCACCAGTTATCAATATTCTCATGTGACTGCTCTTCCTTTTAATTCCCTCCAATCTTCTTCTGGTCTAACATTTAAATTAGTGTCCCAAGCCCCAGAAAGAACATTTGATTCAACACCTATCGTTTCAGCAAAATGTATCATGGCTTGTATATCTTTTGGGAAACAACTACCGCCAAATCCAAACTTACCATCATGACCAGGTACATTCAAATGTGAATGTCCTATCCTACCATCTCTTACAAACCCCTCTACGGCATCTTCCCAAATAGCACCACATTTATCAGCTATTTGATACATCTCGTTTAAAAATGATATCTTGGTACAGAAGAACGTGTTAGTCATGTATTTGATAAGTTCTGCAGTTTCATAATTAGTCTCTATTATCGATATAGACTCTCCAAACCTGTCCCTAAATAAATCAGCTACTTTTTCAGCATTATATTGTTGCATAAAACTGTCACCACCACCTATTATAAACCGTGTTTGATTTATAAAATCAAAGAGAGCACTTCTCTCCGTTAAAAATTCTGGATTGAATACTATATTTAAGTTAGGATATTTCTCTTGTAATCTTCGGGTAGTTCCTGGAACTACTGTAGACCTTAGTAAGATAATAGGACTACTTTCTTGTTCCCTCTCGTTAACAAGAGAAATATTTGATAACACCTCTTCAACCATCGTAGTATTCATTGAGCCATCATCATTTGCTGGCGTTGGAACAGATAAAAATATAAAGTTAGACTCATTGACAGTTTCATCTAGAGTATGAGTAGATTTATTTGGATCTTTATCATATATCTTGATGTCAGCATCACACCCAACGTTAGGAGAAAATCCAAATTGTACTGCTGTACCAACAAACCCTTTCCCCACTATCCCTATTTTTTGTTTTAATTTCATTATATGTCCTCTAAAAATCTTCTTGCTAATTTATTAAAAGGCGTATCTATATTTCTTATGTTATCTACTGTCATCCAATCTTCCATAGGATTATCAGGAAAATCTTTTATGAATTCATTAGTTACCGCCTTACCTGCCCACAAATGAATTGCATACGACTCACTAAAATCCTCATGAGTAGTAAGTAGTCCACCCATCCTACTGACAACAAAATTGGAATAATTACATTCGGCGTAAGAGACTCCATTTCTAAAAAACCATCTCAGATGTTCTGAATGATATAAAGGCCAAGTAAATTTTTTATACTCCAATATATTAATTAAATCTGGATATTTTGTTGATAAAAAATAAGGTAACATGATAGAATGGTCTACCCACTTTGAATCATCAAAAGTATCATACTGACTTAGCCAAATTTGTGGAAATTCTGCCCCCTTTTCTGATAACATAATACAATTACCTAATTTTCCAGGTTGGTCGCCCTCTTGGCCCATTATAAAAGGACCAGAATCTAATAATGGCTCAAATGATTTCAAACATAAAACATCAGAATCTATATAAATTCCACCCTCTTCAATCAATATCTGTAATCTTATTATATCTGCCTGGTGAGCATAATTTTCAACTGGATTACCAAAAATTTCTGTTGGCGGTTCTACCTTTACTGGAGTTATATATTTTTGTGCTCTATCCCACCATTCACCATGTGGTTCATGTTTATAATAAAAAAATATGTTATCTAGATTATTTACATCATGAGCCGATTTAATTGCCAAATATCTAATAATGTTAAATGAATCTGCTTTCGGTCTTTTCATAACCCTATCAACTTCACCAACATAATGTTCATATTCATCCCAACCAAAATTTTCAGCCAATCCATAAATTATATGAATGTTATTAGGAATCTTACCCATCATTATCCTCCAAAAAATTATTAATATATTCTTCTAAATTTCTATCAGGTCTCCAATTCAACAATTCATATGCATTCATATCAGTACATAATGTTTTGTCATATTCACCTTTCCGTTTAGGTAAATATTCCCTCGGATAATCTTTACCAAACATATCTGCAACTTCATTTATAGAATAATTTACACCACTACCCAACTCAAACTCTTGTCCAGATATCACCGAGTTACCTTCACCCAACAATGCCATTCCACTTTTAACTAAACCATCCACTATATCATCAACATGAGTAAAATCTCGTCTCTGTTTCCCATCTGATGTTATTGTCAATGTTTCATTATTTTTATATTGTCTTTCAAAAATACCAAGTACTGTTGCATATGCCCCATCCAGTAGTTGATAAGGTCCATATACATTATAGAATCTACATATTACCGTTGGTAAATCATAGCACTCATTATATAATTGACATAATTGTTCACCACTCCATTTTGACCAAGCATAAGCACTACCATAAGGTGCGTGATGTTTAGATGATGAACCAGCATACACAATAGGAATATTTTTACTTCTACCATACTCTAACATATGTAATGTTGATAAAACATTATTTTTTATATTGTCCATCGGGTCAAGTAATGACGGTTGAATTCTAGCTAAAGCAGCAATATGAAATATAACATCATATCTATCACCGTCATCTCTAACATAGTTATAGGATAAATCATAATCATAATAAAGACATCCATCTTGATGATTTTCTTTTTTCCCCGTGGAATAATTATCAATTGATACTACATCATAGTCATCACTTAATAATCTTTTTATTAAGTTAGTACCAATAAAACCAGCACCACCAGTTACTAAACATTTCATTCTGTTTTCTCCCAGACATCATTCCAATTATAAATTTTATTTTGATTAAACATATTATGAGCATTGTGTTCTGATAATTTATTTGCCCTATCATACCAATCATGTTTTTTCCTAGCTGAACCAACATCACCCGCGCTCACATCATCCTCACCCAGAATATAATTTCTTTTCTGAACATGTTTTCTATTGTGAACAAGTAACACATTTTTAATAATATACTGTGGCAATTGTCCTTTAAACATAACTAAACAATTATTCATAAATGCGGTATCTTCATGTACAAAAAAACTACCCATCGGAATATTGACACCAGACTTAACCACATCGGAAGATATCACTAATCCACAACCATTAAATTTTAATTGATTAGTAGTTCTAATATCTAATTGTTCAACTTTATCATTAAAACTATTCATCTCATCGATATTCATATTATATCTCAAACTCCACCAATTATCCGTGTCACCTTCTAAAAATGGCTTATCAGTAAACTCAGGATGTTCTAATATCTCCCAGCTCTTGTCCCACATTTTACATGTACTAAAAAACCCAACATACTTTGGCGTTGTATCTTTTACTCCATCATGTAAAGTGTCAAGTATTTGAAATGTTTGTCTTGGAATCAATGAATCTGTTTCACCCCACATCAATACATCTACTTCTCTACAATACTTGTTATTAAAATCTCTACGATAATCTGCTATAGTATAAATTTTATCACTATATTCATTCATATAAAGCTTAATATTATAATTTCCATATAGATAATCTTCATCATAATCAAATATACTTTTTAATAAACTATTATACTTATTTTTTATTTCAGTAATGTCAGTTTGATTTTTGTCTAACTTCTCTAATGACTGATCACAATTAAAATATAAATCAATAACTACATTTTCTTTGTTGTCAATAACATCTAACGAATTTTTAACACTCTGTAAATATTCACCAACCAATTCAATTTCATACCACTGAATCAAACAACCTATCGCAAATGTATTATTTAATTTCATTTTAACGCTCCATAAAAATGTTCATATGTTTTTTTCAAAAAATAATTAGTTATGTTATGGTCTTGTTGATTAGGTATACAATTAAACTGATATATCCATCCAACTTTTGTAAATAACATATCCTCTGCTAACAACTCCTTTCTCAACAAATCACACATATTAAACTCATAAGGTAATAATTTTAAATCAATATTTTCAAGGTGTAATAAAAAATTCAATGGAGTTTGGTCTGTCCCTGTATGAAATGTTTCTTGTAATTTAACTAAATTATCTTGATTTGTAAAGTAAAAATTTACAATATTTCTAAAAAATTGTTTATGACTTTTATTGATAATTTGAAATCCACCGTTTATATACTTCCACCAATCAATCATTTTACCGTCAAAAATATATTTTGAATAATTCTCAATACTTCTAAAAATCCAATCATAGCTACCTTCGTTATGTACCCCAATATATTTATTGTCACTCATTTCAAAAAAATTTGGACAATCTGGATGAACTATAGTATCTGCATCAACCATAAGAATTTGATCGTATTCTATCTGATTTCCATCTAACACATCAAATAAATAATATCTTTGCCAGCATATAGCCATTTTTTCATGTTCCAAAACCAAGTCATTTAAAACAAATAATTCACTATTATTTTTTTCACACCACCTCTCCCAACTAGCTATTGAATATTTGTAAGCAGCTCTCCTATTAGTAGAATATCTACCCTCACCCTTTAAGTCAATATCCATCATAAACACTAAATTTTTCATGAATTTTCAACCATCTTGTCTTGCCATTCATCCCACCTATCGTGAAAAAACTCTCGACTCCTATTTACATGTTGAAGAAATTCATGATGATTTTCTCTGACCTTCCCATCAAATCCAGAAGTCTCGTGAGTCTGATCCATATGTATCCGATAATTTTTATATCCAGCATCTTTAACTTTATAACAAAAATCTTGACTCTCACAATCTCCAAAATAGTTTTCATCAAAAATACCAACTTCTCCAAAAAGTTTAGTAGAAAAAAACATAACACCGTCTGACCACAAAAGTTCATCTATTCGATATGGATAATCACCATTAACTGGTTTACAATAAATTTTACTTGTTGTATGTGGCCTCGTACCAATGACACCACAATTTAACAAATCGTTTTCATACAAATCAATAAAATTACCAATCCAATTATCATCATGTATAAACATATCATCTTGTAAAAATACAAAATAATCAGAATCGTATTTATCGATAGAAACATTAAGTGCCTTTGAAATACTGTAATTCAATCCAGATACAATCTTCTCTACTTCATCAATTCCAGGATCCCATTGTGAAAATAATTCGTCTTCAACGTTGCTCACCACAAAAATTTTATACTCTATATCATTCTTTTCACACTGGTTTAATAAATTTTGTACACATCTAACTGTTTTTTTAGGATTGTTAAACAGTGTTGGTAAGCAAAATAAAATTCTATTCATTCAATTCCCTCTCCATTTTTGAAATATCCATAATTAAATTGGTAGGTGTTGTTTTATCTGACAATTTATATTCAGGTACGACATCGTAATTTGTTCTCTTGGCCAAATCATACATAGTTTTTACCTCAGTACCTACATTGAAAATACCATAAGAATTTCCATTGACAAGTTTTACAATTAATTTGGAAATTTCAGTGACATAATCAAAATTTCCAATTTGGTTGACCCAAGCCTTTTCATACTTAAATGGTTTTGGTTTATGAGTTGATCTTATCAATAAGTGATTATCACTCTTTAACTGTACATAAGCATCACCAAGTAACTTCGTATAACCATACCAATTACCACAATGAACGGGTACCCCATCTTCATCAACACCAACTTCGGAATTGGCATAAATATAATCCGTGATAATTTGGACTAACTTCTTGTCAGCCATATTACACCAATCAACCAAATCCACAACACCTTTGTAATTAACGTCCCAGTGTTCATCTCTTTCATCCGAATATGTATCAGTATGTGCTATGCAATTTATTATTTCATCATACTCAAACAAATAATCTTTATATGAATCTATTTCTACAAAATCAATGCCATCTTTTTTTCTACTGACATAATCCCACCCCGTTTGTTTATGAAGTTCTGAACCCAATAGTCCATCACCTAAGATAAGTCTACTAGACATCTTGATATTCATCCTCTATAAATTTATTAACCCAATATACTACATAATCAATATCACCATCAGTCATATTATTAAAACAAGGTAATGTTATTAACTTCTCCCATTCCACATCCGCTACTGGATACTCTCTATTTTGTTTTAATAAACTATAATGATGTAACGGTTTAAAATGAACTGAAGTATGTATTTTCTTATCAGCTAAATAATCTATTAATTGATCCCTACCAATTACTGAACATCCAGAACTATCGGGTGCGAAGTTATACATTTTTCTATCTAATCTAGATCCATAATATTGAACGGTTTCTGAATGGGGTGGTCTTTCAAATACATCGGGTAATTCTTCATTATATCGTTTTTGAACATGTCGTCTAACTTTCAAAAATCCATCTAACCTTTTCATTTGTGACAAACCAAGTGTTGCAATCAAATCAGTCATATAATATTTATATCCAAGTTGATCTACTTGATAATCCCAAGCATATCCAGGCCTCGTTCCACTTTCATCTGATGCTCTACTCCAAGTTGATGCGACACCAAACCATAACATTTCTCTAATCTTATTTGCTAACTTATCATCATCAAGTGTAATCATTCCACCATCACCAATTGGTAATGTCTTTACTGCCTGAAATGACCATACTGCTACATCACCTTTTAATCCAGCTCCATCTGTATAACAACTATGTGCACAATCTTCAATAATAAACCCACCAAATACTTTTCGTATCTCATCAATAGGTGCTGGTACACCTGACATATTCACTGCTATCAAAACTTCTGAATTTGGTTTCTTCCACTTCTCTACTTCTTCTGCAGTTATATTGAGATTAACTCTATCCACATCTACTATATTAGAAGCACAATCATTCCAAAGTGGTATCTCCGCAGTTGCTACAAAAGACATTGTTGGATTAATAACATCAACTCCCTTAAACCCCATTGCCTTCATTACCAAATCTTGACCATGAGAATTACTCGTAACTGCTATTGCATGTTTTGCACCCACGAGTTTTGCAAATTCTTCTTCAAACTCTTGAACCTTAGGTCCCTTTCCCCACCATCCACTTAATATAACTTCTCTAATTGCCTGAACATCTGATTCATCGCCACATGGTCCCAACACCTTTAAAGGCTTTTCTCTAATTTCCATAGTTATCCTTGATTATATCCCAAGTTTGTTTCATTATATTATTTCTTTGATCTTTAGGCATTCCATTAAAACTACAATTATACCCATACTTTATAAAAAATGGAGTTTTATCTTCATTCAATTGCCAATTATGATGAAACATATCTTTCCTATGTAAATGAGTCAACTTGAATGCTATAGGTAAATCTAAATTCATATCTATATTATTCACTTGTAACCAATAATTCATAGGTGTTTGTTCATTTCCCCTTTTAACTTTTTTATCCTGTAAAGAAATAATCTCATCTATATTTTCATAATAAAATTCTTTGAATGATATAAATAACTCTTTATGTTCTTCATTAAAAACTATAAAACCAGAATTCACATATTTAGATTGATCTAATACAAAACCATCAAATATTTCTTTATATCCTTGAATACTTTCATATATCCATCTCATATTATCAGTATCTCGCCATGCAGTAAATCTTCTATCGGTCATATCAAAAAAATTGGGAGCATCCCATTTAATCATAAATGAACTGTCAACCAATGCTACTTGATCATAATTGATATTCATTCGTTCTAATTCATCAAAAACAAAAATAGCTTTCTGCCAATTAATTCGAAATCTAAATAAATCCTTTTCCACTGGAACTTCGAATGGTATAAATAAAACATCATTTTTTCTACACCAATACTCCCAAGTGTTTCTTGAATATTGAAAATATTCATAGCCTCCAAATTTTTCATCGTGGTCTGGATTTTTTACAGCAGGCCACCAAACTACATTTTTTTTATCCAAGAATACTCTCCAAATTCAATTGATTAACNGTATTATTATAATAAACANNTTGTGGTGTTGCCATATTAGATAGTAAACCTCTCTCCCCCTCTATACAGTAGTTACTAACTCTATAAACTGGTGATAAATACCTAATCGTATTTAACAATTCATTATCATACATAAATCCAAAAAACTTATTAAGTGGTTTTTCCCAATCTTTCATACTCAATCCACCACTTGGTTTTTTATTCCCATANTANTCCATATCCATNTTATCAGTTTCTCCNGTTCTATCTAACTCAACCCCNTCAAGACTAAATTTNCCACCCATTTTTTCTATTAAGGATGTTTTAAAAAAATCAAAAGAACCTCTCAAACCACCTGTATTATTGACTATCCCATTAGATAATACATTCCACTCATCCACAGGCAATTGTGAATAATCATTGGGACCATAATTCTTATCTAAAAATTCTGACATGTGATTTACTGAATAATCATTTCTAATTAATGTATCAAGTCTATTGTCTAAAACATCTAAAAATAACTCATCACCAATTAAAAAATTATCATCATGTGTTAATAATAATGTCTCATAATCTCTGTAATTAGGATATCTATCTAACCATTGATTTGTTACAACCCAATCCCCACATGTATTTGGTTCCAAATAATATTTCCATCCAAGTTGTTTCAAGTCATCAACAGTTGCTATCTTTTCATATAAAATTCTATCTAAATCACACAAACGACTGTCTTCAAGTTGAGAAATGATATTTAATTTTTCAGAAATAGCATATAATGGATCTCTATGTGACACACAGAAATATTCTATATCCCAACCATCAGGTACTTTTTGTTGAACCACTTGTTCATAAAACTTCAATGGAAAATGCCAACCACTAACGACAACCGCAAATTTATTTTTCATTTTACCTACTTATATTTTTTAATTGTTTCAATTATATACCCAACTTCATCATCAGTTAAATTTTGATGTAATGGTATATTAATAGTTCTATCATTAACCCATTCTGTATTTGGAAGTTGATTATGCCAAGAGTCGTAATGTTTAATCAAATGTAAAGGGTAATATCTAAACGTAACATATATTCCATTATCTACCATATATTTAGCAAAATTATCTCTATCTTTCATCTGTAACCAAAATAGGTAATAACTAGTTGTGCAACCATCAAGTGATTCTGGAGGTAAGGTAATCCAATCGACACCACTAAGTTCCGACTTATAGATATTCCAAATATCTTTTCGTCTTTGTATGAAACCACTTAATTTTTTAAGTTGTTCTAAACCAATAGCAGAAACTATATCATTTGAAATATATCTACCAGAAGTCTTAGCCAAAGTTATCTCCCACCAGATATCCTTACCCTCTTTCATGGAATCTACACCAGACTTATCTTTATTAGTTAAACCCAAATAACGATATGAAAGAGCTTTATCATAATATTCATCATTTTGAAATGTCATCATTCCCCCATCACCTACTACTAATATTTTCATAGCATCAAAACTAAAACATCCAATATCACCCAATGTACCACAATATTTACCTTTATATGATGAATATACAGAATTAGCACTATCTTCTATTATTGCTAACCCATCACTTACATCATAAAGCTTATCCATGTCACATGGATGTCCCCCATAATGTAACAACAAAACAGCTTTTGTTTTATTCGTTCTCTTTCTCGAAATTTCTTCTGGTAAAATATTCAAAGTGTTTTTATCAACATCACAAAATATTGGAATTCCACCGCTGTCAATAATAGCATTTACACAACCGATGAAATTAATAGAAGGTATTAAAACTTCGTCCCCATCTTGGATACCAACTAATCTCATGGAATCATAGATAGCTGCAGTTGCACAATTATAAGAAAGAGAATATTTAGAATTAAGTAGATGTCGGAACTGTTTTTCAAACTCTAAAGTCACCTTTGCGGCTCCAATCCACTTTGAATCAAAAACCTTTTCTACTGCAGACAATTCTTCTTGACCTAATGAATTAGAAAAAATCGAAATCATTTGTAACCTCTTTTAATTTAAACACCAGATGATATCCCCATTTTAGCAGTTATCTCTTTTATGTATTCATAAACAATATCTTTATCATTCTCGATAGTTTGTGTTCTCTCATATAAAAATTCAGGATGACACTTATAATTACCTTGTGATCTACCTATCCAAGCTGCTTGAAAACACCATTGTTCGATATCATCTTCTTGAATTTTATTTTCATAAAAATAGTAATCTCTATAATGTCTTAACTTATCAACACCCTTTACATCATTACCAAAATAATCTTTCCAATCCCATTGTGCTTTATGACTTTTAACTTTCTCATTCCTATCCATACCCATCAATAAAAATACTTGAAAAGAAATCAAGTCATATAAAACTCCCTTATCAGTAGATAATCCACTCACCGACTCATGAAAATCAATAAATTTTATCATTTCCGATTCCAATTTCTGTGAATCTCGAAGGCATCTTAACCAAGTAGCTTCTTCAATAGGCCAAAGAATACTTGCTAATTCAGGATCATGATGGTCCCAACCACCGCCAGAATATCCTTTATCCATATATTCTAATAATATTTGATATTCCTTTCCAAATATAGTATCTGGATTTGTTTTACAATACTGTACAAAAGTTTCGTAAAAATTCATAAATTTTAAGTCGTAAGTTTGATTGTAAAATTTAGAAACATATTCAAAAATTCCCATACTATGAAATGCCTGAGTTACCCATCCATATAAATACATTTCCTTTAAACCATCTAAGTCAAATGAATTTGTCCCAATAACAATATCTTCAGTTTCTTGAATATCCCCCCTGTTATGGATAGAAGAATGCCATAAATAGATTGGTGAACGAATTGTCTTTATATCATATTCTTTCACATAATGAGAATCATTCATAGGTGCATTTACAAACACACCACAATTATAAACATAAACAACTGGTCTTGGAAATAATTCCATTAATTGTTCAAGACCACCTTTATAAGTTTCAACTGTTTCGCCAGGCATACCCATGATAATTTCAGTATAATTTTCTATTTTCTCTCCTCTGAACATTTTTACTAATTCACCAAACTTATCAAATTTAATATTCTTCCTTTTAATAATATTTAAAGTGTTAGGATCTAATGATTGAACCGCCAATGTAACTGCTCTTAATAAGTCAGCATCAAGTAATTCTTTAGCAATAGGAACTATTTTTTCAGAAGCAATCTTCGCCCAAGCAGGCCTTATCCTTCCAGGAAAACCCTTTTTCATTTTTTCTGATTTTAGTTTCTTGGCTAGTTTTAAATCTCTTTCTACAAATATACCAAAATTTGCATCACAACAATCTATATAAGGTATTTTATTGTCAGCAAACCACTCTATCTCTTTAAAAAGTCTGTCCATCTCCCATTTTCTAACCTTAGTTTTTGTAGCACTCCCCCAGTCGCAAAATGTACATTGGAATGGGCAGCCTCTATTTGTTTCCCAAGCAGAAATATAATCAACGCCATCAGCGGGTTCTACTAAATCCCAAATTAAATCAGTTAAATACGGTGATGGTATTTCATCAAGATTTGTAATCCTCGGCTGTGGTGGCGTTCTATGATTTATAGTCTCAAGTCCATTAATTTTAGAATAATCTTTATCACCAATATACTGTTCAAAAATCTCTTTAATAGTATATTCACCCTCTTGATGAACTAATATATCAACCCACGGATAATCTTTAAAAAAATTATTAGTTGAATTTTCAACCCACCCCAATGGAACATCACCTTCATATCTTAATGGTACATTTGGTCCACCAAATATAACAGTACAATTGGGGCACTTCTCTTTAACTCTACGAGCTAAGACATTAGTTATCTCCCAATTCCAAACATAACATGAACAAAGTAATATATCTGGATTCTCAACACTATCTATATACTCATCTAATTTATTTCTAAATATAAAAGTCTTCTCAAATTGAAAATTATCTTTAATCACATCATCTGTCTTAGCATATGCAAACAGAGAAGCAATACTATATGGAAAATGTATAGAACTGCCATACTGATAATTAAATTGAGAACTATATACTTTTATTGATTTCATGCTCATAAATATACTAAAATTTAATGTGAAAGTCAACCCAAAAATTAATCATTTCATCTAACATAGTTTCAAATGTGTATTCCGCCTCAAATCCAATAGATTTTAATTTAGAAGAATCTCCCTTCAAATCAGTTAATTCTTCTGGTCTATAATATTTTTCATCTACCCCAACATAATCTTTATAATCTAAATCTAATTTAGAAAAAGTATAATCACATAACTCTTTCACAGTATGTGAAATACCTGTAGAACAAACATAATCGCTCGGTTCATCTTGTTGTAATATCAAACGCATAGCTCTTACATAATCTTTAGCATGTCCCCAATCACGAGTTGCTTCTAAATTTCCTAACATTAATTTATCAGTAATTCCATGTTTTATCTTAACCGCCTCCTTTACCACTTTATTAGTAACAAAATTAGTACCTCGTCTTGGTGATTCATGATTAAATAAAATTCCATTACTTAAAAATAAATTATAAGCATGTCTATAATTCCTAACTAAATTATAACCAAATACCTTAGCACATCCATAAGGACTTGTTGGATACATCGGCGTGGTTTCTCTTTGAAATCCATCTTCATCAAACGAATTACCAAACATCTCAGATGATGATGCCTGATACATTCTGACATTTGGGCACATCAATCTTATAGCTTCCAATAAATTCATAGTCCCAACTGCAACAGTCTGTGTGGTATAAATTGGTTGGTCAAATGATATCCTTACGTGAGATTGAGCTGCTAAATTATAAATCTCATCGGGTTGTACTCCTTGCAAAACCCTAACCAATGACGCCATATCCGTCATATCCGCATAATATAAATTATCTTTTATTGTCTGATAGACATCATCCAACCTAGCAGTCTGATTCTCAGCAACTGAATTCCTTTTTAAGATTCCATGTACTTCATACCCCCCTTCAAGTAATAACTCCGTTAAATAAGAACCATCTTGTCCATTGATACCGGTAATTAGTGCCTTTCTCATTTTCTTACTCTTTCATAATTCTCCACAAACCACTCTACTGTTTTCTTCATACCAACCCCTATTGGAGTAAATTCAAAATCTGGCAAATATTTTCTTAGCTTTGAATTATCAGATGGTTTCCTAAACTGCCCTTCTGGTTTGTCTTTATCAAAAACAACTTTACCTTTAAAATTTAAATTCTTCACAATCAAACCAACCATGTCTCCAATGCTTATTTCAGTAGACGGGCTAAAAATAATCGGTTCTACTTCATCGTAATTATTCAATGCCCACTCAGTCAATCTACCAATATCTTCCGAATAAATAAACTCCCTCAATGCGTTTCCAGTACCCCATACATTCAAATCTGTACCTTTAAGTTTAGCGAGATAACACTTATGAATTAACATTGGCATGACATGACCCTGATGTAAATCAAAATTATCATTAGGTCCATAAATATTTGTTGGTATTACCGACACATAATTAACACCATATTGTTCCTTATACGCTCTACTCTGAATATCTATCATTCTTTTTGCATATGCATAAGGATAATTAGAATTATGAGGTTCACCTAAATGTATTTTATCTTCAGTAAGTGGATACTCCACATCGTCTGGAAAAACACAAGTAGATAAAAATGAAACAACTTTCTCAACGCCAACTCTTCGAGATGCCTCCAATACATTTACATTCATCATCATATTATCATAAAAATACTCCCCTTTGTAATTCATATTGCCACCCAACCCCCCGACTCTGGCTGCACAATGAATAACCTTATCTGGATTTAATTTTTTAAATAAACTTAACGTAGATTTCCAATCTTTTAAATCAACGTCTTTTGTTGATAATTTAACATCCGCATTTATCGTTGAACCTACAAGTCCAGTTCCACCTGTTACTAATATTTTCATTTCTACTCCTTATATCTGTTTATATAATCACTACAAATTCCCGCACAATTTAATTCTACATCTTTTTGTAATTCCGGTAACACACATATTGAATTAGGTGTTAATTCTTCCAATGGATAAGTCCAAAAATATCCTTCTGTTGTCATAGTTACCGCATCTCTTTGATGCCAAAAACAATGAGCACCCATTTCATGCAATCTGTACAATGCTTGGATATTTTTTGCATGACACCACACATCTTCTTTTAAAAAGAAATCTGGATCAACTCTATATTGTGGTCTATCATGTCCAGTCCACCAAGTATCAGTATACCAAACATCTATTTCTACATCATAACCAGCATCAATTGCTTCTTGACAATACTTTTGGCCATTTTCAAATTGTGGATTCTTACCATCAATGTTACCCCTATGTGATATCAAAATCATTTTGAATCCCTTAAATCAATATAACCACCTGACTCCATCTTGGGTAAATCAGAAACCAATCTGATAATATCCACAGCAACATCAGCTGGTTGTCGTGTAGTCCCATTAGTACTACTTTCTATAAATTTTTTTGTTTCTGGAAAGTCATTGACATCAACTTCACTACATAAATAATCTTGCATTCCTGTACCGACTAAACCAGGTGCTACAGACATAAAGTGTGTCTGAGGTACATCTTTAGAGTAAACTTGCATCATCATTCTCAAAGCAGCTTTGCTAATTGAATAACCACCCCAACCTTTATAAGTTTTTTCACTTGCACCAGATGACATACATACGACTTGTTTAACATTTACCCCCATCTGAAATAAATTATCTAATATCAACTTATTTGAAAACACATTTATATTCATAATCTTATCTAATTCAGTCATACTAAAATTATCAAAAGTTTTTATCTTACCTAAGATACCCGCATTTAATATCACCAAATCAAAATTAGTTTCTCCATTTAATAAATTTGTCAATCTTCTACCATAGTGTTCAAATGATAACATATTTAAATCAAGAAGTATATGATTACAATCCGTAACTCTTGTCCTACTTAAACCATACACATTGTGACCAAGTTTTAAATACTCATCTTTCAATGATCTACCCAAACCAAAACTAACACCTGTGATTAAAATATTCATATTAAAAATTCCTCTAATAACTTTTTATCAAAATTATCTCTGTCCAATCCAGAAACAGTTTTACAAAAGAAAGAGAATTCTTCCATTGTTAATTTATTTTTTCTGGCTTGTGTAGCATAATGATCAGTTATACCATACCTACCTGTTACCAAGTAATAAGGACTTACTATCTTTTTGAATAACGAATCATAATATTTTAAGATAAAGTCATTTAACAAAAAAGCATCATCATCACCTAATACATTTTCTAATTTTAAATTACCAGCACCTTTTCCAAGTGACATAATTGATGTATCACATATATCTATATAAGGACTATCAACACATTTTACATAATTTATGTAAGCTTTTCCAGTATGATTATGTAAATGAAAAGCTGTTTTTTTACCAGCTTCCTTTATTCTCTTAAATTTCTTCTCATACCTATCTATATCAATATTTAAATCTAAATGGCCATGTGTGTCAGCAAAACCTATAATGTCAAAATCAGATTCAAGAACGATATCAAGTGCTGAATCAAGTTCATCATCTGTATAATTAGTGGTGTTAAAAAGATTAAAACCTATATCTAAACCAGTATGTTTTTTTAAGTTAACTGCAAATTGATAACCATCATCAATCATGTCTTTTCTACAAGTCATCCTAATCAATTTAATCTCATTTTGATTATCCGTAGGATAGTCATTTAAATCTTTACTACAATAAGAATAATCAATCATGACGGATACATTTTTATTTCCTCTATCTTGTGTTACCTCTTTAATAGTATCCATGTTTAAATTAAAAAATCTATTTCTACTTTTAACAGTTTGTTTCCAATAACCAAGTTCCATCAAATCGACATTTAGTTTGGATAACAATTGATAATATTCTTGTGCAAACTCAATTGGCCAATCGAAATCACAAGTAAAACCACCATCTCTTAATGTCACATCAATTATATTCATAAACCCTCTTAGCTAAGTACCAATCATCAGCATCATCAATTTCAATACTTTCAGGTATACTGATTGGATAAAAATACGGATTCTTACCCGTTCTATTATTGTTTTCTTTAAATGTTTTCTTGGTAAAAATAAAAAATGCCCCATTACCCATCAATACTGGTTTTAAATCTTGGGTTTTCTGTACAACATTATCATCAAAATTTACAGGTTTTCCATCAAAGTAAGTGAATTCTTTATGTTCTGTACAAGCCTGTACTGTATCATATCCTCTATCTAAATATTTACTCGCATTAATTATCGTAGATAATTTGATGAATGGGGATGTGATATGTGGTGTAACTATTATTTCATCATCATCAGTCACAAAAGTATCTAAAAAATTATCAATCATAAGTAAAACAGGACTCACCTTGTAATCTAAATCGGTTTCCAAATCTATAAATTTTTTATCTCTTTTATAACAAGTGACTGGACTATTCCATAATTCAGTATATATAAAATCACTATCTGTGTCCACATATATATCTTCACCTTCCAATTTATTTAGCAGATGCCTGTAAAGTGGCTTTTTACCTAACTCCAAAAAATTCTTATTTGGAAGTCTTTCTGATTTTTCTTTTATGATNATAAANAATTTCATTCTTCTANNAANGTACAAACTATNNTTCTTTCNTGTAAAGGACTAATCTGGTCACCAGGATCTAATTCTATAAAATGAATATCTTGCCACTTACCTAACATCAGTTCTCCATTCTCTACTGGAATGATTTCTGATGTATTAAAAAATAAAGTTCTCATATGAGCATAACCATTTATCCGTTCCTCCTGTGGAACATCATTTCTTAAAGATATTATATCGTGGAGGTATCTTCTATTTTCAGGTTTCTCTTTTGGCAAATACTTATCCAACCAAAATCTTATATCAGCATGATGTAGTAACTCATTCTCTAAAACTCTTAAAGAGGTAGTAGTGTGTGTGGTGTAAATGTTTACGAGTCCACTCTTACCCCATTCTTTAGCAAATTCAGCAACATCATCAGTAATGATTGTAAATAATTTATCTGTCTTTATTGTAATTTTAGCTTTCATTATATCCTTTCCAAAATATATTTATCTCCATATAGTCCTACCTCTTTCCAATTGTCATAAAAATCTTTATGGTTTATTATATCCTCAACCGCCCCTACAACATCCATCCACTTTTCTCCTGTTTCCTCATCTACTGTTTTCCACCCATATCTTTGAAAGTTCTTTCTTGGTGTATATGGAGAATTTGAATCTTCTAGTCTTTTATCATCCCAATGATCATCAAACACAACTAAACCACCTTTAGTAACTAAGCTAGAATAATCATTCCAATCCTGTAACACCCCTTTTTTAGTATGATCACCATCAATAAAAAATAAATCAATTTCTGAATAATTTTTATTTACATATTTAACAATTTTTTCATCATGAGATGAACCTTTCAACAATTCAAATTCATGTCCAAAAGGATTGTTATTTAAAATATTTTCAGTAACTAATTCTTTCGTATTAATACCATATCCATCATGACTGCCTTCACCAATAAGATTTGGATAAAATCCTTCAAACATATCTATCGAAACAAACTTTGATGTATATTCACTTTGCATCATTGTCAACAGAGCACCACCCCACAGAGTACCAATCTCCAATACAGTTTTACAACTATCTCCAAGTAAATTTTTTATTATATATAAAACATGAGTTACCCCTAACATCTTATTTATAGCGACTCTACCAGTTATATTATTATTAATATCCATGACAATATCTTCTGCAACTTGAATGTCTTTATAATTTTTTATATCATCAAAATTCATTTAACACGTCCTCCAATTTAACATAATCTAATTCCTTAAAATAATTTGTATAGTCACAATTTAATAACTTTACACCATACAAGTCAAGTTCTTTTATCACGTGTTTATAATTAATCCAATCTCTTTTTCCTTGTTTTTGTACATCATCATAAAAATGATTCCAACCACCATCACATCCCAATAAATATATTTCTTTAAACCCAAGATATACAGCAAGTGGTATTGCTAAATTATCGACTGTGCTACCACCATAACTTGTAAAAGTAGCAAAGTTGTCTATATCTATATAATACTCATCCGTTTTTAACAATGTCAATCTATCACGAGTTACATGATTATCAAATATTCCTGATTTTTCTTGATGATTTAAAGTATGAACATTTTTATATTTTGAGTCTAACTTAATGCCCCTACAAGTAGAACCTTTACCATCTATACAATTTCCTCTTCCTGTCATTAAACATCCATTACCTATGACATAAGTTCCATCTTTCATTTTGTCATTAAAGATAGTATTGTAATTGTGTTCCATAACAGTAGTATCAGCTACACATAAATAATTTGGTACAAAAGTAGAGTGTTTTAATATCAAATTAATACTAATTGTAATTTCATCATTTAACAAAGACAAATCAATATCATTTAATGATTCCGCAGTACCAACTATGAAACATCTCCTATTTTTAAACAAATTTTTCTCTACTGTATATTCCATGTCTCTTCCGAATAATATTTAGGAAATTTATTTGAGATAACTTTACCGTTTTCATCAAATACAATCCACCCATACTTACCACCCCATAGGAATTCATAAAAATCAAATGTCCCACCCATCACTTGTTTCTCAACATTGTCCCAACCTAGTGAAAAAATATTTTTATATTCAAAACGCATATCAACAAACTTAAATTTAAATACATCTCTAAATGATGACTTCTCCTTAAGCAATTTATTCCATTCATATCTATCATATGTTGATGGTTCTTTTTTCATAA
>NZAS01000044.1 GCA_002686195.1 Candidatus Pacearchaeota archaeon
TTATGGATACACAAGTGGACTTGCCAAAAATGATTCACACTTTTCATCCGTAGTAGATGAAACAAAGATGAAAGTTCCAAATATGGGTCCAAGTGGTCGGTCATCTAATAAAGTAAGAATTGAAGCAGATAAATTGTTAGATAGTGTAACCTCAGGTAATCCAGTATTAGAGTTTGGTTCGAGTATTACAATTCCTGCATATGATAAGGCAGCAGTAGATTCTAATAAACTTGGTGTATTCTTTTCACCGTCTGCGGCTATCGATGAAGATATTATTCTGTCAATGCCAGGTATTGATTTTGACCAATATATTGGAGATCCACGGGATCAATATAATGAAGAGTATTTATCACTAAGAGTTGCAAGAAATCTATATTGGAAAAAATATTCGGGACCAAATAATTTTTGGGATTATTTGAGATTATTAAAATATTATGATAGTTCATTATATAGACAAGTTAGAAGTTTAATTCCCGCTCGTGCAAATGCAAAAATTGGTATTTTAATAGAACCAACTATTCTTGAACGAGATAAGATTATAATCGGTAAGAAACCTACGTTTGAACCACAACACCATACAACGTTTATTGAAACAATGGGGTATATTTCTGAAAGTGGAGATTTTACACCATTAGAAAGTGATATGAGTTATAGTAATCCGTATGGGTTAAAGGCAGGTAAACAAGAAACTGGGTCATATACATCGGCGTCTGCTGACTATACACCATTAGAAAGTGATATGAGTTATAGTAATCCATATGGTTTAAAGGCAGGCAGACAAGAAACTGGGTCATATGTATCTTCATCTGGTGAATATCTACCATTAGAAACTTTGGTGGGAATTAATTTCACGAATCCATTTAGATTACAATCACATACTCGATCAACTGGATCAGTAGTATCAGCATCTTCTGAGTATCCAACTTATGAAACTTTAGTTGGTATAAATCTTACTAATGAATTTAGATTACAATCACATACTCAAGAAAGTGGTTCAGTTGTATCTGCTTCTGCTAGATATAATGATATTAATATTATATCTAATTTGAATATATATGATCCATACGGATTAGATCCAATGCTACAGATAACAGGGTCTACATTCTCTATGACTTCAGCATTTGAATCATTAGAAGCACCAAGTTATACTCTTGCCCAATTAGCAGCAGAATCTGGTTCATTTGTATTAAAACATATTTTGGAAAGACCATCATTATATCAAATAGGTGATATTGATTATACTGGATGGTATGGAGAAGATTATAATAACGCAACTATCCAACAAGGTAGTGAAGCATCTATATTTTTAGAAGTTGTACAACCAATAATACAAACAAATGTACAATCAGATTTTAATGTAGAAATAGAATATTTTTATTCATCTTCATTAAGTGCTTCATTGGGTTTATATTATTCATCAAGTTTTGTGAATACAGATTTAGATACTGCAACAACTTATGTGTCAACTGGACCGGAGAATTTGTTTTATGTTGGATGTGAACAAACAGATGATTCTACTGTTACAAATACTGGAAATACTTATGATAACCAATCACCCGCAGTAGAAGTAACTATTACATCACCAACAACATTGGTAACTACATCTGATCCAGATACTCCATTAGATGTTGTACCATAAAATGTTAAAAAATAAAAAAATGATATATTTATAAGTGAAGAATAACAAGTTTTAGTATATTTGATCTTATAAAATTTAAAAAAATCCGAAAATTATTATTAAGGAGAAAAACAAATGGGATATTTAAATAATTCAAGCAGAATATTGGACGCTATTTTGACAAAGAAAGGTCGAGAACTTCTGTCAACTGGTGGTAATTTTACAGTTACCAAATTTGCATTAGGAGATGATGAGATAGATTACTCCTTATGGGATGCATCTCATACACAAGGAACGGATTATTATGGTGCTGTAATTGATAATTTACCTGCACTTGAACCATTTAATGATCCATCCGAGATTATGAAATATAAACTCGTTTCAAGGTCAGAAGGTGTTCAGGCAATGGCTAAATTACAGGATGAAGCAAATAATACTCACGCATTAGCACTTGGGGATGTTACGACTGATGGTCAAACCACTACGGGTGGATTAACTTTTGTTGATGTAGCCAATGAAAATAATTGGTTTGCAGTATTAGATTCAACTGGAGCAGATACAACTTATAAGTTAGGATCAATGACAGCATTTGGAATAAGTCATTTGGCCAATGGAAACTATACCAATGATTATGGCGGAGGCCCTTTATCAATTTTCGGTGATACAGGATACGCAGATGAAACATACACAGTAACTATATTAGATACAAGTGTGGCTGTATTAGCTCCAGAATCAACAACTGCTCTAGATGGTGATCCTGCATATCCAATCGTTCGATCACACAGTGAACCAGCACAGATTTTATGGCTTCCGTTTGTACAGTCACCACAACATCTTTCACAAACATTATCTGGATGTTCTCGTAAAACGGCAGGCGGAGTTCTTACAGGAGCCGGAGCCGGTGTAAATGGACCGAATGCTCTTGGAACTGATTTTGCTTGTTATTGTAAACGACTTACTTCAGGTAATTCACCAGCTAAGACTTCTATTATTATTACTGGTGAATCGTCAGGAGCTGTATTTGAATATGAAGTTGTGGTTAGATATTCATCTTCATAGAGTTTAATACAATTTAGATTAAAGATATAAATAAGGACACTTTAAAATATGGGATTTATAAATAATACCTCTTACATATTAAATGCAGTGTTAACTAAAAAAGGTAGAGAATATCTTGCAAAAAGTAGTGGTAATTTTAATATTACAAAATTTGCATTATCAGATGATGAGATAGATTACACTTTATGGGACGAGGCACATCCATTGGGAACTGATTATTATGGTGCTGTATTAGAAAGTACTCCAATGATTGAATCAAATGTTGATCCAGAAGTGTCAATGAAATATAAATTAATTACTTTACCTGAAGGAACTATGGCATTACCATATATAGATAATGTTACTCAAGTTGTGGGTGGTAATAAATTAAAATCGACATTAAATGATAGTGGTTGGCTGATGACAGATTTTACTCTTAATCCTGCAACCATTGGAGCAGACGGAGCATTTGACGGAGAAAAATATAGTTGGTTATTATTAAATAATAATGTAGTTGAAATTAGACCAGGTTCAATTCCAGCAGAAGGAACTTTTGATGATCTCCCTACTACGGGAGCAATTTATGGTGAGGAAAGCGGTAGGTTAAGTAAGAAAATAGTATCAAAAGTGGCCACAATACGGGCAAAACAAATGATTTTTGATAGAGAAACATCTATTATTGTAACAGGTCAACAATCTGGAGCAATTTATGTTATTAGAGTTCAAGTGGCATACCAAGACGAGAGGACGTCACCGGCATAGGAAGATTATGGGATTTATAAATAAAGATACAGCAACTGTAGATGCAGTACTTACAATAAAAGGACGAGAACATTTAAGAAAGGCAGTATATGGTGAAAATAAAAATGGTGAGCATGTAATTACAAAATTTGCACTTGGTGATGATGAAATAGATTATAGTTTGTGGGATATGACTCCCAGTGGTTCAAATTTTGTAAGACCATATGGGGCTGTAATTGACAACCAACCCATGACAGAAGCAATAGTTACTGATAATGAAATTATGAATTCTTTTTTAGTTAAACGAGGAGCAATATATTTTGCAGATCCTGAAGTACCTGAGTTACACAACAAGTAAGGACTGAAAAATGGGATATTTAAATAAAACAACTCAAACTGTAACAGCACATTTTACCAAAAGGGGACGAGAGATTTTAGTAAATGCATTATCTGGAGCAGTTAATAATTCGTATGTAATTACAAAATTTGCACTTGGTGATGATGAAATTGATTATGGTTTATGGGATTCAACACAACCATCAAATCTACAAGGAAGAATTATAGAGAATATGCCTTTACTTGAATCATTTGTAAATCAAAAGGAGATTATGAATTCGTTTATAATTGATCCTCCTGAAATTCCTCAAGGATCGATGATTTCAAATGTACAGACTACGATTGAACTTAGTGGTGAAAATGATATTGTTGATATAATTCCATTTACAGAAAATCATGGTAATGTAGAACAATATGAATTTTTTGTTGAACAAGATAATTTATTTGAGATGTATAATCCGTTCACACAACCATTTGCAAATTTTACTATGGTAAGGGACGTAGGAAAACCACCACTATCAAGTTTTATTATGAGTACTGGTAGTAAACCAGAAGCAGATTTTGTTATGGATGGTGGAGTAAAATAGATAAGTATAATATAAAGGAGAAATAAAAATGGCAAAAATTGAAGGAATAGTTCCTTTTACAGTAAATTTTACTGATAAATCTGTTGGTGATAATTTAACTTACAGTTGGGATTTTGGAGATGGTGGATTTTCGGAGGGTCAAAGTCCAACTTATACTTATAATTCTATTGGGGAGTATAAAGTTCAGTTGACCGTGACTAATGGTTATGGTTCGAATAGTGCATCTAATACTGTTATGGTAAATAAGGAAGATACGAAAGGTGATGATAAAGAAGGAAACGGAAATGGTAAAAATGGTAAAAATGGTGGAAACGGTAAAAAAGGTGGAAACGGTAAAAATGGCGGAAACGGTAAAGGTGGAAACGGAAACGGTAAAGGTGGAAACGGAAATGGTAAAGGCGGAAATGGAAATGGATATAAAGGAAACGGAAACGGTAAAGGCGGAAATAAATAATGGAAAGGTGTTAGATTATGTTATCAGCAAATCAAATTCCAAAGGATGGTTATGGTAAAGAAAGTACTATATATGGGCCTGGAGTTCGTTTAAAGGCAAAAAATTTAACAACTGCAAGATCTACTACTTTAAAAATAACTGGTATGGATAGTGGAGCAGTGTGGTATGTAAATGTTCTTGTAAAGACTGGTAAAAAGGCAATGTTTGCACCACCAGCCATTACACCACCCATTATTTCACCAGATACTAAAAAGAAAGAACAAGAAAAAGAACAAGAAAAAGAACAAAAAAAAGAACAAGATAAGGAACAAGATAAAGAACAAGATAAAAAGTAGATCGGAAATAAAAATTAATGATTTTAAACAATGACATATTTATATGTAATAAGGAGATAAACAATGGCAGGTAATTTTTTCACAGATATCTCAGAAGATGATAAAAGGACTAATGTATTAAGCACTATATCGTCCCCCGTATGGTCGGATGGTTCGGCGACATTGACGGCTTTTTATACTAGTTCTGTACAAAGTGGAAGCAGTGGCAATTATTACTATGATATATATAATAAAGCAGGGAGTGATTCTACTCGTCAAGTTCAGTTCGCAGTAGCGTATGGACATATTGAAGGTAGTGGTTCATTATCTACAAGTGATGGAAACAATCCATCAAAAGCTATATATCGACAGTTTAGGAATATTTGTCTACAAAATCCGACAAGTGGAACTCGATTTAATTTCGATGGTTCTTCGGGAGGAAAAACTGCAGGATCACGATTTGAGGCTGAAGATATTTTTGTAATCAATGTAAACAGAGCACGGTACAGAGAAAAGATAGATCCAGGAAACTGGGAACTTCATTTAAGTGGAAGTGTCCAGGCAAAGGGAGCAATAGGTAGTACTTCAAATATCATAAAACTTATTGACGATAGTGAATCTACATCAGATTCAACTGTAAAGTCATCACAACGAGTATTTAACATCGTTAGTGGTTCAATAGCAGGTGGAAGTACTTCAATAAAAACAAGTGGAGCAGCACAATCAGATGGAACTAATGGTTCATATGGACAATTTTATCCTGAACTTGGACTTATGGTGTTAAACGCACAAGCAGTTTCAGCATCTTTAGAAGTTTCTGGTTCATCTGGTATAAAACTAACTCGATCAGGTGGGGCTAATAATAATACTTCATTCGAATTAGTAGAGGCTCTTCAGCCAGACGAGAACGGCACTGGTTATTTCAGAGCACGTAGAGAAGAACAAATCAAGTCTTCTCATTATTTTTGTAGAGTAACATCTGACCAGTATAACTATAGTCAAAATCCAACTTATTTTACGGGTTCTAACGCTGAATTACAAAATCCAAGTTTTGTTCAGGATCCAAAAGCGTATATTACTACGGTTGGACTTTACAATAATAATAATGAATTGTTAGCAGTAGCTAAGTTAAGTCAACCTCTGTTAAAATCGAAAGATAGAGAAGCTGTAATCAAAGTACGATTAGACTTTTAAGGAAAGGAGAACCTTAAATGTCTTTTAAATCTTTTGAAGAAAAGGACAAGATAGAAAATGTATTGAGCTCTGTAGCACAGGCCATGTGGTCAGATTCTACAGCAACTTTAACTACATTTTTTACCGGATCCGTACAGAATTCTAATAGTGGTAAATACTATTACGATATTCATGCCGAAGATGATCAAACTACAGATGTTCAGTTTGCTGTAACTTATGGTCATTATGCTGGGTCTGGTTCAGAAGTCGGAATTACTGCAGGAAAAACCAATCCAACCAAGGCTATATATAGTCAATTAAAGCAACTTATACTTCCACAAGAATCTACGAAATTTAATTTTCATGGAGAATCAGGAGTAAATTACTATAGCAACGATGTTTTCGCCATTGTTTGTAACAGAGCTCGCTATAGAGAAAAAATGGATCCTGGAAATTGGGAATTACATTTAAAGAGAATTGGTAGTGGAAGTGGTGATGTATCACAGAGTGTTGTGAAATTAATTGATGATAGTGACTCTCGAACAGATTTTCGTAAAGGACAGGCCCGTAGAGAATTTAATATTGTTTCGGGTTCAATAGTAAATGGAATACATCAAACTGCATCACAATCTATGGCATTAACAAGTTTTGGTTCATATGGAACTTTTTATCCAGAAATGGGTATTTTACTTTTAAATCCTAATAGAATATGTTCTGGATCAGGTAAACCAACTGGAAGTGTTGTTGGTCCACTTGGAACAAGTGGAACTTCTAATGATTTAAACCATAGAAAATTGTTTACTTCTATAAAAAGTGGTTCATATTTTGCATCAAGAAGAGAAGAAGTTAAACGAAGTTCTTATTATTTTTGTAGAATACCATTTAACGAGTTTAATCACAGTCAAAATCCATCTTATTTTACTGGAACAAACGCTGAAATATTTAATCGTTCTTTTATCACAGAACCTAGATCTTATATTACATCAGTAGGACTTTATAA
>NZAS01000045.1 GCA_002686195.1 Candidatus Pacearchaeota archaeon
AGATGATGGATATCGGCCCAAAGAGTTTACCATAGGTCTTGATACGACAGTAAATCATAGAAATCTTTTGATTAACTTGGCTCACGAAATGGTTCATGTTAAACAGTGGGCTAAGGATGAGATGTATGAGTATATGGAGCCTCATATGGTTCGGTTTAAAGGTGAAAAAATTCATCTTAATGAAGTTGACTACTGGGATTATCCTTGGGAAATTGAGGCATATGGGCGTCAATTAGGATTGTTCATTCGGTTCTGTGAGAATACAGGACGGTCAAAATGTGATGCGATGAAGGAGACTGCATAATGGGTAAAATGAAAAATTATATGATGGACATTGAAGAGTTTTGCGACGACTATTTCCATGCCGGAGAGCCGTACGGAGTTCTGCCATCAGCTGAAGAAGTTGCAGCAGATGCTGAATTACACTTTAATTCCAAGATGGCTGGAGATCATGCCGAGGAATATGTCACTAAAATTTTGAAGGCTTTTTAAGATGAACAAAATACAAGAAGTGTCAGAATTTGCTAATAAACTTGTTGGTAAATGGTTTAATGCAGCACCTAAAGGCCAAGGTACAGCATTAAAGAACTACACAAGTGGTGATGGTTCTAATGTTGGATTTGAGTATATCACCGAATCAATTCTAAATAAGGCAATAGAAGTCTATGGACTAAAAAAACGATGTGAAGTGAATGGTAAATATTTCATAGATTGTAGTTGTGGTAAACAGAGATGCAAGTGTCCAGATAAGAAACATGATAATCAACGATTGGATAATCATGTTTGGATTGATGGAAAGGTTGTTATCCTAGAAGAAAATCGTGCATGGATAGATAAACCCTTTTACACTCTCAAAAGAGGGGTTGTCAAATGTTTTATGGAATTGCCTCATACTAAAAAACATTTGACAGATAATGTTATTTTTCTTTTTACATCTCTTGCAAAAGATGTGACACCCATAACTAAATCGACAATGGACACCGTTATGGGTTATGGTGAAAAAATAGTAGAGATCAACATATCTGGCCGCCCCCGTCGTTCAGAAAAATGTAACTATTTTGACAATGGTTACGATCAAGATGAATTAGATAAATATGTAAAAACAATTTGTGGAGTATTTGCAAAATATGAATAATGTAAATTTATTTCGTGGAGATTGTCTAATAGAAATGAAGTCTATAGAAGAACTCTCTGTAGACCTTATTCTATGTGATTTACCATATGGTACAACAGATAGGAGTGGAATTGAAAATAAAAAGGGTGATAATCGACTTTTAAAATGGGATACAGTTATACCTCTTGATGAATTGTGGTTAGAGTACAAAAGGATTCTTAAACCCAAAGGTGCGGTTGTTTTAACAGCAGACCAACCATTTACAAGTAAATTAATTATGAGTAATATTGAATGGTTTAAATATGAATGGATTTGGAAAAAGAAAAAGACTACAGGATTTTTACTTGCTAATTATAGACCTATGAAACAAACAGAAGATGTGGTAGTATTTTCTTCAGCTGGCGCAGCTGCGGCCTCAAGACATAATGGAAATATGACATATAATCCACAGGGGCTAATTGAGAAGAAAGTAAAAAAGAAAAACGATCCAAAACGCCTTGGTATGTTTTTACATAATCCCAAATTTATGGGTGAGGGAAATAAATTATTACATGAAACAGAATATGAACAGAAGTATACAAATTATCCATCAGAAATAATAGAATTTGGCTTGGATAAAGGTAATGTTCATCCTACTCAAAAACCAGTTGCTTTAATGGAATATCTTATAAAAACATATTCTAATGAAAATGAAATTGTTCTAGATAATTGTATGGGTAGTGGTACTACGGGGGTTGCTTGTGTTAATACCAATAGAAAATTTATAGGTATAGAAAAAGATGAAAAATATTTTAATATAGCAAAAGATAGAATTGAAGGTATAAAAAAATAAAAAAGTTATGTATAGGGGTTGAAAAATGAATCTTGCGGCAGTAGTTTTGGCTGGAGTTGTTACAACTGTTGCCATTCAAACACAACAGGTTCCAGATAGAGCTCCAGAGTGTCTTGCACTCAACATGTATCATGAGGCTAGAGGTCAAGGAACTGCTGGTCTTTTTGCTGTATCTGCTGTGGTGTTAAATCGTGTTAATGATAAACGGTTTCCTAATAGTGTCTGTGAGGTTATTGAACAAGGACCGATTAGAGAGAGCTGGAAAACTCGACAGCATAAAAATTTACCAGATTATAAACGAAAATATTATCCTATAAAAAATAGGTGTCAATTCTCATGGTATTGTGATGGAAAAAGTGACACGCCTTATAACAAAAAAAAGTACAAAGAGTTACTTGACTTATCTAGATTTATAATATATAATAGGACATCATTTGTAGATATTACAAATGGTGCGTTATATTATCACACAGAGAATGTGATGCCGAACTGGGCAAAAGCAAAACAGAGAATTATAAAAATAGGAAAACATATTTTTTATAAGTGAGATGGTAAAAGATGGTGCAACCAGTAATAAAATCCCCTGATGAAACAAGCTTGTTTCAAGAAATTTCAAAACAATATAATAGAGGAGTTGATGAATGGAAGATTTGTTGAAAAAAGAAATTGCTGAAATGCAAAAATCTATTCATGTTATGTTAATGAGACAGAAATATCTTGCTGAAGTAATTCATAATTTGAGATATAAAATCAGAATTTGGGGTGGTGATCCTGACCAATTGGAGCTTGAAATTTAATGCCAACTTATACATTTATAGATAATAATACAGGAGATACTTTTGATGAATTTATGAGTATATCTGATAGAAAGAAATATCTAAAAGAAAATCCACATATTAGTCAAGTTCCGGTAGCATTTGCATTTGTTGGCGATCATATTATGGGTGTAGGCCCTAANGTGGATGGTGGATTTAAGGAACGCATGGAACAAATAGCAAATGCACATCCTAGTTCTCCTCTTGCAGATAGATATGGACGAAAATCAAATAAAGAAATAGCAACAAGAAATGTATTGAAAAAACATAAGGTAATATAAATATATTGGTACAGGCGAGAAATCATACTTCAGCACCAGCGCACAGCGTTGATGTAAGCTTGGAAGTCCCTCCGCCTATGTACCATAGAGGGGGGAGGAATTTCCTCCCCCCTCACCTTGGGATAAAAAATGGCAAGTAAGAAAAACAAAGAAATTAATCATGCTAATATTGTTGGGATTAAAGCAATTACCNACAATCAAAAGATAGTTTTTGATTCTTGGAAAAAAGGAAAGAATCAATTTTTATTTGGCGCAGCAGGTACAGGTAAAACCTTCATTTCATTATATCTTGCAATAAAGGATGTATTAGATTTAAAGAAATCTTATAACAAGGTTATTCTTGTTCGTTCTTTAATACCTACAAGAGAAATTGGTTTTTTGCCGGGGGATGAAGAAGATAAGGCTGCACTATATCAGGTGCCATATCAAAACATGGTTCAATTCATGTTTGAAATGCCTAACGAACAATCATTTAACAATCTATATGACAAGCTCAAAGGACAAGGCACCCTATTCTTTTTATCAACTTCTTTTCTAAGGGGGTTGACATTTGACAATTCAATCATTATAGTAGATGAATGTCAGAATTTAAACTTTCATGAGTTGGATACAATCATTACAAGAGTTGGCCAAGATTCCAGAATATTTTTTTGCGGCGATTTTGACCAAACCGATTTAGTTCATCAAAAAGAGAAAAATGGAATACATAATTTTTTGAAAATTTTGGAAGAAATGGAAGAGTTTAATTGCTTAGAATTTACTCTTGGAGATATTGTGCGCTCAGGATTTGTGCGTAATTATCTTATTAATAAAATCAAACTTGGAATAGGAATTGAATAATGAATGATCATCAGACAAAAGANTATCTGGACTATGATGGGAAGATTTGGTCGTCACCCGGTACGACGATCTCGCCNAATTTCGCGCCGCGTTTCGGCGCGCAAACCAGCATCTCATATTATAGATTTGATGCTGAACAGGGAGATGTCCGGGCCCAGTTCAATCTAGGTTATATGTATGAAACCGGAAAAGGCGTTTCTCAGAACCACAAACTTGCCGTTACGTGGTACTCACTTGCTGCTGAACAGGGGTATGCCCCCGCTCAGTTCAATTTGGCAGTGATGTATCGCAACGGACAAGGTGTTCCACAGAACGATAAGACTGCGTTGAAGTGGTACACCCTTGCTGCCGAACAGGGGTATGCCCATGCTCAGAACAATCTGAAAAGACTAGAAAACCATATTGCTGAACGGGCATCTGTTGATTCATGAATATTGATCAATTACGGGAAGAATTGGAGATTGATGAGGGATGTAAATACGAAATATATCTTGATCATCTTGGTTATCCTACTTTTGGCATTGGTCATCTTATTACTGAAGATGATCCCGAATATGGTTGGGAAGTCGGAGCGTCTATTGACACTTTTAGAGTTCATGATACCTTCGAGTCAGATGTCGAAGCAGTCTTATCTGACTGCAATCGTCTATATGAAGATTTCGAAGAGTTGCCAGAAGAAGCTCAAAGGGTGATTGCCAATATGATGTTCAATATGGGATATCCTCGTTTAAGTAAATTTAAGGGTATGAAACGTGGAGTAGATGCAAGAGATTGGAATGCAGCTGCTGATGAAATGATTGATTCCCGTTGGTATCATCAAGTAACCAATCGTGCAGATAGATTAGTTGAAAGAATGAGAAGTTTAGATGTTTAATCACCATACATTAAATTTACCAGAATTACAAACTAAAACTATTGATGGAAAACGATTTTACATAACTCCAGAAAAAAAATATTACCCATCAATCACAACTGTTTTATCAATCCGAAAGAAGGAAGGGTTGCTTGAATGGCGTAAGCGTGTAGGTAATGATGTAGCAAATTATATTTCCAGAACAGCTGCTGCACGGGGGACTAAGGTTCATCAAATGTGTGAAGATTATCTGAATAATCAGTCCTTTAATTTTCCCGATGAATGGAAAAAACATGAAAGGTCTTTTTTGCCGTGGTGCTTGTTTAACCAATTAAGAGAAAGGGTTCTTGACAATATTAATAACATATATGCCCTAGAGTGTGGGTTATATAGTGATAAATACCAAGTAGCGGGCAGAGTTGATTGTATTGCTGAATATAATGATGTCCCTTCCATTATTGATTTTAAGACATCTACTAAAGAAAAAACAGATAGTTGGAATGAAAACTATTATATTCAAGGCTCTGCATATGCAGAAATGTTTACCGAAAGAACAGACATAAATATTTCACAAGTAGTAATTTTAGTGGTTACTGAAGATGGTACAGTTCAAGAGTTCATAAAAGATAAGAGGAAGTACATAGATATTTTAAAAAATATTATGGTAGAATGGAAAGAACAGCAGGAAATTATTTTAAAATTATAAATAATTCGAAAAAAGGGAGCTTTAAAATATGTTTTTTAGTCAAAAAATCAAATCATTATTGTTATCAGTAGCATTAATAGTATTGCCAATAACAATTGGCACCTGTACTGTTACTGCTGCAGAAACAGAACCTTTAGTTAAAACAGAAGCTCCTGTTAAAATGATTCGAGAAATGTTGTATCCTACCGTGATGATAGACACTGGCCGAGGTGGCGTTGGTTCTGGAACTGTTATTTTTAGTGATCGACGTGCCCATGAGTCTTGGGAAGATGAAGGTGTTTGGTCGCTTGTTATAACAAACTTTCATGTAATCCAGAATGCGGTTAGTATTAATAAGGAATTTGACCCAAAACAAGGCATGGAGATACAAAAAGAAACTAGACGGCCTGTTCATGTCCGTTTATGGGATTACAATGATTTCAGCACAGCAGTTGGGACCACTGGACGAATCGGCAGGATTGTCGCATGGGATAAAGGCCGTGACTTAGCTTTACTACGTTTAGACGACAAGGAAAGAGTTATTGAGCATGTTGCTGNNCTATGGGATACACAAGACGGCGGACCATATTTATTCCAGACGACTTGGGCTATTGGTTCGGGTTTAGGTAATCCGCCATATCCGACACAGGGACTGTTGAGCGGCATCGCAGGAAAAGATCAGCAAGGCAAATCGTTGTACCTGTCCTCGGCACCAATTATCTTCGGAAATAGCGGTGGGTCGTTATGGGCATTCAGCACCAGAAGAGACACATATGAAATGATCGGCGTTCCGTCAATGATTTCTGGATATGGTTGGGGGCAAATTGTGCCGCACATGGCATGGAGTCGTCCAATTGGTGAAATTCGTGAATTTTTGAGCGATAACGATTTCGGATTTGTTTTTGGTGATAAAGATGTGCCTAAAGAGAATGAATTTGAAGAAGAAAATATTGAATAAAATCTAAAAAGGGTATTGACAAAAGGGCCTAAATATGGTATAAATATAGGACAATTTGATGATGCAAACTGAAAATTGTACAGGACAGCGGGGCAGTACCGCTCGCCTCCACCATAAGGAGATTAGTGTGGGAAAAAATCAAAAGGGAATTCAAAATGATGAAGACCCTTGCTCTATGCACAACCTATTCATATGTAAGGTGCTGGAAAGAAATTGCTAAGTGGATGTTAAGAGCTTATATTGTTTGGAGCATATGTGCTGATATTTTTCTCATTGGTGGTATATTATATCTAATCTTTTTTTGATGGGGGCGAAATAGGATCGACTGGCAAGTATAGGGATGTGGAGAATTGTGGAGTGATCGCCTTATAGATCATATTAAGAAATGCCAATGATAATTGGGCATATGAGGATTATGCACTAGCTGCATAATTACTCGGGGTTCCGAGGGTTCCTGGCAACAGAATACCCTCACTTTAAGGATTGCCTGTGAGGCAATTCAAATTTGTCATGATAAAGGAGATAATTGATTATGACTACTAAGACCCAGACCGCTAAGGTCGCCGCTGCACTAGAAGGTGGTGCAGAACTTACCGCAAAACAGATTAGCGCACGTTATGGTGTTAAGAATGTTCGTGCAGTAATTAGTAAACTACGTTCAGAAGGATATTCTATTTTTTTGAATGATCGTGTGTCGTCATTTGACGGGAAAACCTATAGGAAGTATCGTGTCGGTACTGCGCCTCGTTCTGTTGTCGCTGCTGGTTATACAGCTTTGCGTTCTGCATAATTGATGAAACTGGGGTTATGGGAGTTCCTAGCAACAGAATACTTCCATTTCATATTATCACCTACCGCTTGGGTGACATCGACGGGTGATGCCGTAATACATCCGTGGGGGGTTATGGTTAGCCTCCCAACTTTATAATTGGTATTCATATGGCATTAACAACAACTAAGATTTTTGCAAACACTATCGAAAATATCGCAAAAGAAAAACAAATTACTCATCTGGATGCTGTTTTGTATTATTGTGAAAAAGAGGGAGTGGAACCTGAATCAGTCAGTTCTTTAATTTCAAAGGGACTTAAAGAAAAGATTGAAGCAAATGCAAGAGAACTAAACTTTTTACCAAAAACCGCGCAACTACCAGTTTAAGATGAACTACAAATTTTTCGCTGCTGCAAAACTAGCAGCAATACAAGGTGTTGGTGCTAATGGACGCGGGCACAATAAATTTAAATTAGGTGCAGCTCTTACACATAAAAATATGTTGATAAGCACAGGCAGTAACAGTTACAAGACGCATCCATTAATGCACAGAAGAACGGAATGGCCGTTTCTTCATGCCGAACAATCAGTAATTATTAGAAATGGAATAGATAATTGTGAAGGTAGAGATTTATATGTTGTTCGTATTCTAAAAAATCTAGATTATGCTACTAGTTATCCTTGTGAAGTGTGTCAGCAATTAATCAAAGATGTCGGTGTTCGTAATGTATTTTATATTGATGAAAGAGGTGAGTTTGCAAAATGGAACCCATTGATGTTTATCTAATGTATTGTGCGTTGAAAGCGCATTTCAGCAGAAAAGATTACGACTTTCTTACTTATAAGGGCAAGAGTCGTGTGTCTAGAGATTCATATTGGAAGCGCAAAGACAAGTCATTCTTTTTTAAGATTTCCAAAAAATACGATAGTTATAATGAGATTAAAAACTATTTTGTAGCTAATTTTGTTGCAGAACGGAGTGGATATATTGCGAAGTTCAATGATAAAAATTATGAAGATTGGAAAGAGAAAAGAAACAATTTTCATTTTATATTCACTGAAGAAATTCGTCCATTTGTAGAAGATTTCAATCCAATATTTAAAGTTAAAAACTCAGAACATCCATTTCTGCTAAAAGAATATCTTGGTAAAAGAGTATCATTAGAAACATTAATTATTCTTGATGAGCTTTTAGAGT
The DNA here is from genome assembly GCA_002686195.1 of Candidatus Pacearchaeota archaeon. The sequence continues at coordinate 8,348 of NZAS01000045.1, forward strand.
TCACCAATAGCTGGAATAAAAGTATGGCAGAAGATTATGTTTGGTATGATACCAATAAATTATTACAAAAATATAAAAGGTTCTTGACAATTGATAAGAAACAGTATAGAATACTATTATTAGACTTGATAGAGGAGTTTGTTTAATGAGTAACGAAGATCATACGTGGACAGTTCAATTAGATTCTGAAATGCATTGTTTGCCACAGGACGATTGGCGGGCTGTTGTTAGAGAGAAAGCCTATATGGAAAATGAAATCGCAGAATTGAAATCCAAAATTAAAAGTTCTGAATACGATTGTGCAGAATTGGTAAAAGAGAATGCTCTGTTGTTGGAGCGAACTAAGAAGCTTGCTCAACGTCAACCAAGTTGGCCAAAAGGATATCGTCCCCATCACCGGCGGCCGGGCAGCGTTATGCTGAAGGAAAAAGTTATTGGCCGGCGTAGCTGAGTGGCTTAGCAGCTGCCTTGTAAGCAGCAGACGGTGTTTCGATTACATCCGCCGGCACCATTTAGAAAGATAAGGAAAAAGGTGAAAGGTGTATGTGGAATGTAAGGAGAATTAGGTTAAATGAAGTTCAAATCTAAATGGTATTGGAGTGGCACTCTATATAAAGAAATTACTGATTGGGCATACGAACAATTTGATAAGTACGGTGTTCGTAAACCAGAAACATATACGGCAGAAGAATTAAAATATCTATGTCCTGATATTCCGACAGATTTTATAGATGAACATGTAAAGGCAAGAGATAAATGGAAGTAGAACTAATAGACCATATGGGCAGTGATTTGTCGGTAATAAATGCTGCTCGTGTTTCTTTTGCAAAGAAACATGAAGAATTTGATGAAAAGGGCGACACTCAACTTATAAAATATCTCGCAGAACATGATCATTGGAGCCCCTTTGGACATGCTTCCATGCAGTTCCATATCAAGGCACCAGTGTTTGTTGCAAGACAACTGGTAAAACATCAGGTGGGATTAGTATGGAATGAAGTATCACGGCGATACGTTGATGTAGAGGTTGAATTTTATGAACCAGAGGAGTGGCGCGCTAGACCCGAAAATTTAAAACAGGGGTCTTCTGATGAAGTAATTGATATTAATCCACACAATTTTTTGGTAAACTATTATCAACGAGCACTTCGTTCTGCCAAGTGGACTTATGAACAGTTATTGAGAGAAGGTGTAACACCAGAACAAGCTAGAATGGTTTTGCCGCAGTCTATGATGACAGAATGGTATTGGAGTGGCACTCTATATGCGTTTGCCCGTGTATGTAATTTGCGTTGTAAGCCAGCTGCACAAAAAGAAACGCAAGAGATTGCATGGAAAATTGATGAATGTGCTAAAAAGTTGTTTCCTGTTTCATGGAAAGCAATACGAACCAATAATGACTAATCAGCGTAAATCTCTTGTCATAGGTAATGGTGAATCACGAGCATGGTTCGTTCCCAAGAATTTTAAAATGTCTAAAGATGTAGTTACTTGGGGATGTAATGCAATATATCGTGATAGTTATGTTGATGTTCTTGTTGCTGTCGATTATGCTATGCAACAAGAGATATATGACTCAGGATATTGTTTAGAGAATCCAGAATGGCCGGAACAGGGGATTTGTTATTTCTCAAATTGGTCCATTATTCCTGCTTCAATTGCAGATATGATGTTTTTAGGATATAATATTCCAGAAACATTTATACACAGAAGTAAGAATAGAACTGACCAATGTGTTATAACAGGAAAAGACCCTTCGACAGTGCAAGAAAAGATTGAAACTGCAATTTTGATGAATCCACACCTTGACATGGACGATCTTAAATTGAAAATGGAAAAAGATATTGGTATCTGGATTACCTATGTAGAGAAAAATGATATAGTTATTAAGATTAATTATCCTATAGGATGGTCAGCTGGTAATACTGCATTACATCTTGCATGTCAATCTAGTACTGTTGATTATCTGCGTGGGCGAAATGTAAAAAAAGAAGTTTATGTGTTGGGGTTTGATCTTGGTTCATATGAAGAGCCTTTGAATAACATATATAAAGGTACTGACAATTATCTACCAGCTACTGCAAAGGGGTTTAATCAAGAAAACTGGTATAACCAAATGCAAGCGGTCTTTAAAGAATTTCCTCATATCAAGTTTTATCTGGTAGATTCCACAGTTAAAATTAAAAGAGATAATGTATCACACATAACCAAAAACGAATTGTGCGAGGCTCTTGAACTTGTGAAGATGCCATGGCACTATGGTACAGGATATATGGCCACACAAAAAAGAACCATACAATTTAAGTAATATAAATATAAAATGGAACTTGACATTCCGTATAAAACAGTATATAATAACACAATTAACATACGTAGCATACATCAACATAAGGAGAAATATGATGTCATTAACTAAGTTGAAGAAACAAAATTCTTTGGACAAACTGCTGAATGCAGCACAGTCCGAAACTCACCCCCAAGAAAAGAAGTCCTATGTGGACGAGCGTATCTGGAAACCAGAACTTGATAAGACAGGTAATGGTTATGCAGTTATTCGTTTTTTGCCAGCGGTATCAGGTGAAGATATGCCATGGGCCAAACTCTGGAATCACGCATTTCAAGGCCCAACCGGACAATGGTATATTGAGAACTCTCTTACCACTCTTGGACAAAATGATCCTGTATCAGAAATGAATTCTGCATACTGGAATTCTGGTGTAGAGTCTGATAAGGAAATCGCTCGTCGTCAGAAGCGCAAGTTGCAATATTACTCCAACATTTATATTGTGAGTGATTCCAAACATCCCGAACATGAGGGTAAGGTTTTCCTTTATCGTTTTGGTAAGAAGATCTTCGATAAAATCATGGAAGCTATGCAACCTGTATTTGATGATGAGGAACCAATCAATCCTTTCGATTTTTGGCAGGGTGCGAACTTCAAATTGAAGATTCGTAAGGTAGATGGTTATTGGAACTACGATAAGTCAGAGTTCGAAACATCGTCTGCATTATTTGATAATGATGATGATATTGAAGGAGTGTGGAAGAAACAGTATTCTCTCAAAGAATTTACTGCTCCAACCAACTTCAAGTCATATGATGAATTGAAAACCCGTTTGAATTTGGTTCTTGCTGGAACTACCACGGTAGGAAGTGCATTAGATGATATTCCTTTTGGACCGACAAATTTAGATGAGTCTGTAGCAGCAGTTGTTGATACTAAAGAAGTACTTGCTCCCGAAATATCAATAGTTGATGATAAAGAGGAAGCTCTAGATTATTTTCAGAAACTTGCTGATGGTAATTAGAATCTAATCATCTTGATAAGTCTATAGAATCCCCTCTAAGAANTTCTTAGAGGGGATTTTTACACTGCAACATTAACTTGTTGAACCACCTGACTTGGATGTTGGTATGATACTGAAGTATTAGTTGTATTTGATTGTTTATTATCTACAACTGTGGTAGTAGTGGGTGCATTGACTATTGGTGGTCCAGCACTACTGGCCGCGCTCTTTTGTAGTCCTGATTGTTGCATTTGTGTAGTTCTTTGAGCATTCATTACTACTCCACCAGTAGAAGGCATTACTGGGCCCAGTTGGTTAGCTGGTGGGAATATTCTATCTAGTCNATCATACAATCCTTGATCATGAGTAAAGATAGAATTTTCGGTCAAGGCCGCTTTCTTAAATTCTACATCTTGCGCTTTTGCTTTTTCATTTTGTGCTATTAATTCTTTTAATTTTTGATTATTCTCTACAATATCTTCAGCCGATTTTTCTCGTCCTTTCCATTCTCTACCAATATACACATTTTCGCCAGCCTTAGACCGCCTAATATTTTCTTCTTCCTCAGCTATTTTTGCTCTGACCTTTCCTATTTGTGCTTCACGTTTGTCCGCCGCTTTCTTTATTTCAGCTAACTCTGCCTCCCGCTTCTCTTGTTTAGCTTCCTCGAGCAAGGCTTTATCATCGACACCATCATCTCCACCAATACCCATTGCACGTTTAATAAAGCCGGGCGCCCAGTCTGGTACAATTGATTTAGCAATATTTTTAAAGTCAATATCAAATAAACCTTTAAACCAATCCCAGACTTTTCTAACAACATCGCCTATCATTGTAGCAAGACTGAAACCTTCAGCTTCTTTTATTTGTATGGGCTTATCTTTACCGTCTTCATCTGTTCCAAAACCAAATATACCAAATAACCAAGTTTTAACTGCTTTAAATACACCGCTGATCATCTTTGTAAGTGACCATTCTTCACCGTCTGGCGTTTTACCCGCTTCAACGCCCCAAGTAAACAAACCAACAATCCAATCTTTAACTGCTAAAAATGCTGTCACCATCATTTTACCAATACTAAAATCTTCTGGATTTGCAACCTTTTCAGCAGCCTCACCAAACCCAAATAATTTTAGTAACCATTTGGTAACTGCAAGGATACCATCCGCAACCATATTAGGCAAGAAATATATAATATTAATTATTGATGCGGCGATCCCAGCGGCACCTTCATTAAAAGTAAAGAGACTGCCAATCCACTTCACTATGTCTTTGATTGCATTAGTTACAGCACTTCTGATTGACCACCCTTCTTCTTCACCTTCTACTTTTTCATCCGTAGCTGCCCATGTAAATAGACCCTTAATCCAATCTTTAACTTTACCAAAAGCTGCAAAGATCATAGTTTTAAGTGACCATGATGTATCATCCCCCGGCGTTTTACCCGCTTCAACGCCCCAAGTAAAAAGACCAACAATCCAATCTTTAACATCACCAAATACTCCCAAGATAAATGTCTTGATGGAGAATGTTTCAGTTGCCTCTGCAGCTTCATCCCATCCAAACAGTCTCATTATCCATGCAATTCCAAGCTTTATTGGCGACCAAATGATGTCCATGAGTGACGCATAACCTCCGATTAAAGTATCCCATAGTACTTTCAATGCTGCCACTGGGTCAGAAAATAATTTTTTTACCCATTCTACAGCCTTGTCTATCATATCAAACATTCCACTAATCATATCACCAATCAATTCACTGAAACTAAATGAATTAAGCCATACTTTTGCATTTTCAAAACCAAATTTACCTAAAATCCACGCAACTGCATCTTTTAATAAATCAAGAGGCATACCAATCAATCCTTGAAATAACTTAGTCAATCCCCCCTCTAAACCGCCGAGAATACCGCCCTCTTCATAACCTTTCATAAACCCTGTTATAAAATCAAAAGCAGATATAAGAATAGTGATGGGAAGAAATATCTTTCCTAGAACAGTACCGAATTTTGCTGCAAATCGCAAGATCCCGCTTGCCTTGGCGGTAAGGCCGACGAGAGTTTTACCCCACCTAAAAATTGTACTGAAAAATCGTCCTACTGGTGCAAAAAAGTTTTTTAATATTGTTATTACTTTTTTTACTTTAGTTCCTATTCCTTTAACAATATCACTTACAGTATTAAATAATTTATAGTTTTTAGGATTGAAGAATTTACCTATTCCAGTAAAGAAGTTTTTAATCGTAGATAGTCCTTTACCAAGTTTAGAATCTTTTACTAACTTTACAATCTTCTCTACATCACTTCCAAATGCTAATTTCAACTGTTTGAACAAAAATTTAAGTGGTGCAAATAATTTTGATAGTCCTTTTCCACTAATTTTTTTGAACCACGCAAATTCCACAGCTAACTGTTGGAAGAAATTCACCAATGCAACAATAGGAGCAGCAATTGCAGCAATGATAATCCCAAGGCCCATTTTGCCTTTTTCTTTTACAGAGGATAAAAAGGATGAATGTAGACCTTTCAGACTTTTGGCCATGTCTTCAAACAAAGAAGTTCTTTTTCGTTCTTGTGCTGCAGCGTCTTTCTTTTCTTCAGCCGCCTTGGCACCGCCCGCAACTTGTTTTTTTGCATTTGCGACAAGAATACCTAATTTTTGATTTGTGTTCTGCAATTCTTTAACAACATCTTTTGAAAAATCAGCCATTATACTATCCTATCTTTTCCCTTTAGGTAATAATGCGCCTGGTTTGCCGACATACAAACCAAAGAATGCCGCTCCTGCCCCAACGATGGTAGATATGAATGCTGCTTGTGCATTACTTGGATCAGTCAGTGCCATAAACCAAGTAGTTGATGCATAGAATGCATAGATGTATGCTAACATAATCAATCTAGGAATAAGTCTGAACTTATCCATCACACCGGCTGTCTTATTATACCAAGTAGGTTCGTCACCTGGCGCACTTGGCACTAAGTCAACTACGGAAAGTTCATATTCCCTAGATGTTTCTGTTACTTTTACTTTATCGTCAGCCATTTTTTCTATTTTCTTGTTTTCTTTTTTCTTCTTCCTCTTTCAAATATTGCATCAACAACCCAACATATATCTCCCTCTCCCATGGCATCATATCTTCTAATTCTGTCAAACTATAATTGTGATGTTGCATCATACCAAAATTAGTTTTATAATAATTTTCCAAACTATCATGAGAAAGGGCTATACGAAAAAACTTTGTAGACCTTCAATCAAAACTTCATTCTTCTTCTTTGTCTTTGGGTTTTTCACTGTAACCATATGTTGTAATTTGGGCATAGTTTCAAAAAATTTTGCAAAATTTTCAAAATTTTCTGTTGACATGCTATCAATAAATTCATCCAAGTCTTTTTCAGAAATATCTACTTTATTATAAATGGTTTCTTTATCATGAATTTCATTAATGCACTTTTTCATCATTGTAAAAACAGATGTAATCTCTCCAGCATCACCAAATCCTGACATATCAGATAATGTAGGATATTTCATAATAACAGAAATATTATCTGTTAATTGAATAATATTAGTATGTTCCTTCACCATTTGTATATCAACATCTTTCAGATCAATTTCAATATCTACTCTTGTTTTTTTATCATCAGGACATAATACATTAATTTGTACTTTTTCCCCAACAGATTTTCCTCTCAATTGTAAAAAAATATATTCAATGTCAAACATGGGCATAGTGTAAGCATCAATTTTGCCAAATGTACATGCATCAATAATTTGAGCAAATGCATCTTGAATTTGTTTATCATCCTCTGATTCTTGAGCAATCATTAAAGCTTTTTGTTCTTTTACAAGAAATGGTCTATATTTTATTTGTTTTCCTGTAGAAGGCAAAGTTAATTCATAAGTTAAAGTATCAAGTTTAGGTAGTGACATAATTTTTCATCCTTTATGTTCTTCTCTATTGCACGCCGTCAAGCATTCTTAAAACCGCTGGCATATTTGTTGTTTTTTGCATAACGCTTCTTAGACGATGTTGATGTTTCCAATAGTTTCTCTGGGCATCCACCGAATGGGCCCATTCCTCCGACTTAGGTCCAAGATCAATAGGTGTCCAATATCTAAAAGCAAAACTAATTTCATTTTTTATTATTTCACTTTTGGCGGCTCCACTTAAAGAAGTAGCAGCAATTGTTTTTGGAAATACCTCATGTAATTTAAGTCCATAGCGTCGGACATTTTTTCTATCTATTATATAAATTTCAATTATGCCTATATAATTATCGTAATAACCAATATCCCAAGTTGTTACATTAATTGCTTGATTTTGCCATTCTTCAAAAAATCTTCTTTCACGTAAATCCGCGCTTGCTTGAAATGTTACAGAAATATCTTCTGCAAAACTTACACCATTAACAATTTCTCTGGTTGGTCCATAAATATTTGAATCTGTTGTGGTGTCTAAATTTCTGCCAGGAAGATTTATAGATTCAATTCTTAATGAGATTGTTTTAAGACCAAAATAATTCATGAGTAAGTTTGGAGGAGAAATTATTGCTTCAAATTTATTAGGTTCTGCATACCCGTCTTCTGAACGAAATGAAGCTAAAATATTTTCTAGATTGCCATATACATGTGACTCTGGAATTTCTGTTTTTGCAGGTTTTGTAGGTAGTACCATTAAATCATGTTCCTTGATTCTGACCAAACCTCTTTTGCAGTTGCTTTCTTAAATCTTTGCACAGGAAGTAGGGTTGCAATTGTGAATTCGTCAGCATCAATTCTGCGAAAATCAGATTTGGTATATCCTGCTAAATATTTATGTATAGTTGGTTTAATTAATTTAATATGTTTTAATTTTTTATAATCTACCATTAGTTTTGTGGTTTCATCAAATTCTGTGTTATTTGAGTAATCTACCAACCCATCAAGAAGTTTGATACGTAGTGGAATGGGCAAGTAATGAAGATTTATACCAAGAAACCCGTCATTATACATTTCTAATGGAAGCACCAAAGGAAATGTGTCGTAATAAGGAAGAGTTTTCTTATGTTTAGGATCATAGAAGAACATATTCAATCTGCCATAAAAGGGTCTAGTATCCCTTTTGCCATCACGGATTAGCTGTAGAGCTTTAGGGGCGCCAAACTCTTTGATTTTATCTCTATACCATTGAGTTGATTTTGGGCGCCCTTTGGCTTCATCCTTAACTGCTTGTATGNACTTTGATACGGGCATGTGATTATTTATATCGAATGTTGAGATGGTCTNCTGTTAAAATTTTGAATTCCATATCATTATTGTTGCACCACTCTGTTGCGTATTTCCATTTGGCTTCATTGATGCCCCACATTTTGACTTCATTGAACCATCGTTTGGTTTTTCTTTTTGGTTTTGCTGGTGGTGGTTTGCATTGTTTCTTGGGCTTTACCTCAATAATGAATTTCTTAATTGAACCATTATGTTGTTTAACCTTAATATAAAAGTCTGGAAAATATCGGTGTATTCTACCATCCCAAGGAGATAAATAGGGTATAATGACTTCTTCAGACCCCCATTCTATTATGGCACCATTAGAATCACAATACACCATAAATCTTCGTTCCCATAAAGAACGAAAATATATTCTTCGTGAATCACCACGATATTTTTTGGGGTTTTTTGCTATGTACCTACCTGAATACGACATGTGTTATAATAAATAGTATGTAAGGATATTTATATATGACTCTTGTACCATATACGGGATCAGACCCAATGTTAATCCACATGGCCCAGGAAAACCCGCCGCCTACGCATGAGCAGAAATCACATATAAAAAACGCCATTACTCCTCCGGGCAGTAAATACACCACAACAAATTTAGCTTATCCAGAAGCTGTTGAAGGTGACCCTATGCAGGGGCATTATATTATATTTGAAATTTTAGCACAACAAAAAGCAAAATTGGCTGGACAAAAACTGTTAAAGGCTACAACTGAGGCCGTCGCCCAGCAAGCAGAGCAAATCAAGGCTGAATATGACAATCCCAGCCCTGATGGCATATTATCAGGCGTCGATCATGGCCTGCTTCAAGCTCTCGTAGACCGCACTCGAACTCAGGCGACAGAGGCCGTCCAGGCCGGCCTCACGGCCATAACCGCTGGGCCCACCGGTGGGCCCAATTCAATTCAAGTAGCTCAAAATGCAACAGTTGCAATGCCAGTCTGTATAGCACTTTATATGCCACCTTCTGTTAGTGTCACCTATAATGTAAAATATGGTGATCAAGAAATTGGTCGCCTCGCAGAATCAGCAGCTGCTGGTATTCAAGCATTTATGAATACTGAAGGCGGGTTTGGGAAAAAAATGGGCGCCGCAGTTGGGACAGCCGGGAAAGGTATCGCCGGGGCAGTTGTTGAGAAAGCGACCCCTGCAAGTGCAAAGGCGCTAATGGCAATTCAAAGTGGTGCTATATTCACTCCAAGAATGGAATTAATGTTTGAAGGTATTGGTCGTAGAAATTTTTCATATACTTTTAATTTTATGCCAAAAAGTGAAAGAGAAGCAGATATTGTTGAGAGAATTGTTCATGAGTTTAAATATCATATGGCGGCCGATTTCGGCGGCGGCTTTTCGATAGGCCTGGGTGGTGCCGATAAAATAGATCTTTCGGGAGTTGATGGCGTAAGAACCATGACAATACCAGATTTCTTTAATATAAAATATATGTATATTGATAGCACCACAGAAGGTAATAAACATCTCAATAAAATTAAGCAATGTGTTCTTAAAGATATGCAAGTTGAATATGGTGCTGAAAGATATACGGCGTATGCTGGAGGACGACCACAAACAACCAAAATATCTTTATCCTTTGAAGAACTAGAAATTATTACTAAAAAGTACATTGCAGACGGATATTAATCATGTATTTTGCAAACTTTCCTCTTATTCCATACGACTCAGTTGGTGATGGTAATCTTGAATTAGTTACCAATTTATTGAAACGAGTTGCTGTCCGAGCTAAGGTTAAAACTAATGTGATGGTGTATGACACATATGATGTCAAAGAGGGAGAAACTCCCGAAATAATTGCTGATAAACTATATGATGATCCAGAACTACACTGGGTTATTTTGTTGTTTAATGATATCACAGATAGATATCATCAATGGCCAATGAATAATAATCAATTCCTGGCATATATGAACGACAAATATACTGACCAAAATGCAGTACATCATTATGAAATTTATCAGAAATCAGGAGACACCACAATAAAAATTAATGTTGGTACAACAGCAACAGATTATGGTTCTTCAGTAGAAACTTTTAACCCATCATCAGATGTTGATGGAGAATATATTACTACCACCACAGTTCATACCTTTTCTGTAGGAGATGCTGTCTCATATTCTTCATCTAGCGGAACAACAATTTCTGAACTTGCGGAAAATGGAAAATATTTTATTACCAGTGTTGCAGAAGATATTGTATTGAATGGTAGTGACGATGATTATCAACGAATAATTCTTGATGGAACTGATTCAGATTCAGCCAATGCTGAAAGTAGAATTCGTTTAGATGGTACTGGTGATGGGATTATTTTAAATGAAGATTCTGGAATTCATGGCCGACATATAGGAAGTGCCGTTCTTATGGAAACTGGCAATTTCCTTGTTGGTGAAGACACTACCACTCTCTTTAAGATATCAGGTACATCAGGAGGAGGGCCAATATCACTTTCTGCCGGTTCAGACGAACTACATTCTTTAACAAAAATTACTGATGTGGCAATTCCTATTACTAATTTTGAATATGAAGAATCTGTACAAGATGAATTAAGACAGATTAGATTACTTGATCCAGCATACGTTGAAGACTTCGTTGCTGAATTTGAAAAACTAATGGGAGAAAGTGTTCTGTAATGGCCAAGGGTATACAAACTGCTGGCGAATTTATAATAGAAGAATTAAGACTTGTTACCACTTCTGGATTAGAGGTTGACCTTATTACATCAGTAGTAGGATTAACACTTTTTGAAGATATTTTTTCTATGACTATTTCCGGCACAATTGCAATAGCGGATTCTGTTAATCTAGCATCTTATGGCCCTCTTTTGGGCCAGGAATATTTGCATCTCAAAATCAGCACACCAACTTTTAAGGATGAAAGTGCAGTTATAGATTTTTCTAAAAACGCATTTCTTGTACATTCCATATCCAACAGAGAAAAAATTACTGGCGGCGTTCAAGGATTTGTATTAAGTTTTGTTAGTCAAGAATTGGTTCGAAATCAAAGGCTCAAGGTTACACAAAGTTTAACAGATACTTGGTCAAACATTGTTAAAAAAATGTTAACAGGCCCAGCTTATATTGATACTAAAAAGAAAATAGACTTAGAACCGACTGCTGGTGTAAAAAAGTTTGTTGCTCCTAACATAAGACCATTAGATATTATTGTTTTGGGAATGAAACAAGCTGTTTCTGAATTCAAAGGAGAACCTACTTATCTATTTTATGAAACCCTGAAAGGATTCAATTTCAGGACTCTCGCAAGTCTTTATAATAATGCACCTCAATTAGATTATATTACAGTAGTTCCCGGCAGTAATCCAGTTGCACTGGGTATAAAGTATAATATTTTAAATGAAATGAGAACTGTTCTCAATTATGAGATAGTTTCTAACAACGACAGTATTGCTAATTATAGAGCTGGTATGTTTGGATCAAAACTTATAACGCATGATATTATCAGTAAAAGTTATGAAACTAAAGTATATAATTATCATGACAATTTCAAAAAAGAATCTCATATCGTTGGTGGTGTTACAGCTGAGACGCCAGAATTTCCACTTGCCAGTGCATTAGCATTAAATGATAAAGGACTACGAGTATCAGATTTTTTTGCTAGAACATTCATGATGCCAACATCTCTTAGTGGTGATGTTGACTCTCAACATACAACAAAAAATAATACAAATCCTTATATGGCATATGATCCTCATAAATGGCTTCAACGAAGAAATTCTCAAATGATACAATTAGAAAATGCTCTTCAAGTGAATATAATGACTCATGGAAATACGCTGATAAATGCTGGAGATAAAGTAATACTTAATTTACCGTACACAGCTACAAAACAAGTAACTGGTGTGAATGAAAAATTTGATAAATTTTATAAAGGACCATTTTTAATTAAAAGAATCAGGCATGATTTTATTATGAATTCAAGTCCAAAAAGACATCGAATGTATATGAGTTTAGTGAAAGATTCTTTAGAAGAAGAATTAGAAATATCAGGTCCAATTGAACCATCATCAGATAAGACAGCTGAGATAATCGAATACACATACTAAAGGAGGACCATAACAATCAAAAACTCTTGTAATATCCAATAAATCAAAACTGAAAAGGAAAACTAAAATGACCAAGACCAAAAATAGGATTAAGAAGATGATTTTTCAAACCCAAAATCGGAAACACGAACCACTTTCAGAAGATGATAAATACATTATAAAGGCAATGGGATATAGAAAACGAGAGTTAAAGGGACAACTTGATGAAAACATTTCTGGAATTACAAGAAGGGCTATACGACCCGAATATATTTAAGGCATTCTTCCTTGCAGGTGGGCCCGGAAGTGGTAAGTCATATATCGCTGGCAGAACTATTGGTGGTATGGGGCTTAAAGTAGTCAATTCAGACCCTGCATTTGAACATCTGTTAAAGAAGGCTGGACTTTCTCTCAAAATGCCACCAGAAGAATTTGAACGTAAAGAGATGGTGCGAGGCAAAGCAAAAGCAGTTACTGAAAAGAGAAAAAAGAATTACATCATGGGCAGACTTGGCCTTATCATTGATGGCACAGGTAAGAATGCGGAGAAAATATTGAGACAGAAAGCAATGTTGGACGAACTTGGATATGACACATATATGATCTATGTAAACACTTCTCTTGATGTTGCACTGGAACGTAATGCAACACGGGCCCGATCACTTCAAGAAGTAGAGTGTATTAAAATGTGGAAAGCAGTACAAATGAATATAGGTAAATTCAGTAATATGTTCAAAGGTGGGTTTATCGTGGTTGACAACAATAGTGCTGATGAAGATGTTCTAAAAATAGTCTATAAGCGAGTGAAAGGTCTGCTTCGTCAGAAAGTTCAGAATACCCGTGCAAAGGATTGGATGGCAGCAGAATTGGCCAAGAAACAACGGTAATATGAATTATTGCGGACAATGCGGACAGGGAATAGTGGGGGAACTACTATACTGGTTTGAAGAAAGGTTTTATCTGGAGGGTAGCACAAAACAAATTCCGTTTTGTGGCCCAGAATGTTCCACCAAATATTATGATAAATACCGTATTACAAACAGGGAATCCCGGTAGTCACAGGCCCCACAGTGCCGTCATTGCTCACCTGTTTAAAATATAACCTATCCCCCATAGACAGATCATCAATACCAATGGCATATTCACCAACTTCGGAGGGGTTCTCCATGACAATATGACAACCAACCCATGCCCATTCCGCTTTACCCGCTTTCTGAGCCACAATATGTCCCGGTGAACATGCTCCCAGTAACATTATGATGGCAATTATGATAATATTCTTCATATCCTTCTCCCATACTGTTCATATATAGTACGAAACTATTTCTTCAATCCAAATGCACTGCCAGTTAGTAACGCACCAAACGCCAGATGAAACAATCCGCCCATTTGTAACGTATAGGGAGAATGGTGTTGTGTCAATTTCTTCATTAATTCTAGTTGAATCATGGTGTCATCAATCATCCTTACTTCATCCAAAAAAGTGTGATAATCTGGCCGCATCAGTCCAAACCATATAGGTACTATGATGAAGTCAAAAATACATATTACCAGATATACTATAAGAGCTGTCCAGTGCCAGTTTAGGTTCATAAGGGTATTTATGGGGTATGTGCGGAAGATTCTCCCATGTTCTCCCATGAATACCCATGAATCTCCATGTTGAAAAAAGGTATGAAAAAACATAGAGTTGGGGGGATATAAGTTTCCAGGCCCTCAACCCATATTTTCTACCTCCTCAGAATATTCATGGACATGGCCGAGATACCATCCTAATGTTAATAGTATGCAAATTAAACGGGCATATATCACATTAAGTGCATAGTTTGGTATAGGATTGCATAGCTCTGTCCTGCCAGAGATTTCCCAGACGCCCTCAGAAGGCCTCCCCCGGACCTCGACTGGCGTTTCGTTGACAAGTTTTTCCCAAAAGGGACTTGACATTGGGCGCTCAACATGATAATATACCTATGTTGTGTGTGCATAGGAAACATAACCCCTTGATTTCTGAGGAAAAAAACTATGTCGCCTGTTGCAAAAATGTCACACAGAGTAAAAACTTCGATACATGGTTCGATTTTCCTTGACAAACCATGCTGGGTATGGTAGCCTAGGGTTATAATAGAGAGTGAATGATGATGCGATTAGAAGATATCAAACGTAAAGACCTTGAGACCTACATCTATGAGGGCCACAAGGATGCATATGGTGTCAAGGGACGCCATTATAAGTTCGACACCATGTCTATGGAGAAACTCCGAGAGGAGGCTGACCGTATCGCTGATGCGATTGATGTCGCTCTTGAAGAAGAGAAAGAAGCTAAAAATCAGGCTCTTGAAGAGTTTGAGAAAGAAGTTGAAACCTTTATTGCGTCTGGTGCAGGTAATCGGAAAACCGCTCTGCGGTGGATGCTGCTACTGTCAGAGCTCGAACTTGATGAGAATGATCCTCAGGATATTGAACATTGGGTATGGAAAAAGGGTATTCTATTTACTGATACTGGCCGAGAGTTGGTCAAAGAACTAGACCATATCCTGTCTCAAGAAATGTGGCAAACAGTACAAATGAATATAAAACTAGCAAAGGAGTCTGGCTAAGTCGGGGATTATGCTGGCCCCAGCTGGGACTTGGGCTGGGCCAGTGTGTGTACCCCGACATGGGAAGTAGAGTTTGAGCACTAAGGTAGTGATGGCCCGTGGTAAAGTTCCACAATGGTGGTGCGGGGTTTGAGTCAGGGTTTTCGTTGTCCCTGACAAGTGTTGCTCCTCCTTCCTTTTTTTATATAAGTTTCGATGGGCAGTAATGGGGGGTTAAAAACTGAGTCGCTGTTTGCAATCTATAAGGATAGTTCTAAGTTAGACATAAATTTTTTTACTAATGAAACCTTTTCAGAACTTTAGCCCCCATACCCCAAAAACTGAGCACTTTTAATTTGAACTTCCCTGTATTTTATACTTGACAAGCCTTGTTTTGTCTGGTATAATATGTCTGGAAACTAAGAAAGAGATTACCCCCCAATGACCAGTACAACAAAAGAGACCATTGCAGAACTGACAAGCGCGGCCGCCCTTGGCCACGCCAAGTACCACAAAGTCTCGCTGTCAAAGACGGCATCAAATGAGATTGCAGAACTATTAATAGATATGTCTGATAAAGAATTTGATGCTCTTATAGAAACAATTGAAAAATTGAATGTTCTTTTAGATAACATCATGGATAGTAAGGAGACATCATGACCGTTTACGTTAAAGAAAGTTCCAGAAGTGTTCTGTCTGGTCTGTCCAGAATGAAGGCTGCCATGATTGAGGACTATAATCGGGCGACCTCGACGCCCTTAAATATGCACAACGATATGGAAAAAAGTCTGGTCAAGTCAATGGCCAGAATGCAGCAGGAATTCGTCAATGGTTTTGAGGTTACTTATGGAAGTAAGTACATCAGAATCATAAAGAGCGATCACTATGGCCATCGGAGCATGGTGGCGTTTGTCGTTGGCGTTGACACAGATAAGAAGTTCCGTAAAGGTGATATTCTGAAGCCCGCTGGCTGGAAGGCACCCGCTCGGAACAAGGCTCGGGGAAATATCCTTGATGGTGGTTATGCCATCAACTGGACAGGGCCTTTGTATCTCTGATGGACAGAAATTGGTATACCCAGCGAGAATGGGACAGGACTGTGGGCTGGGGCAAGGTTCCCAGAAAGTATGCGAAACCAGAGAGTGAAACAGATGCGATGACAATTGAACAGAACACCATTGCTGACTACCATATGTTTTTTCAATACATGAAGGGGTGGGATGCGTACCAGAGTGGAGACTTCGCAACTGCTCTGCGCGAGTTTAGACCCCTTGCCGAACAGGGACTTGCTGATGCCCAGTGTTATCTGGGTGCGATGTACGAAAACGGACTAGGCCTTCCACGAGACTATAAGGCTGTCATAAAGTGGTACACCCTTGCTGCCGAACAGGAGAATGCCCTTGCCCAGAACAAACTGGGTTTGATGTACCAATACGGAAGAGGTGTTCCGCAGGACTATAAGACTGCGGTGAAGTGGTATCGCCTTGCTGCTGAACAGGGGAATGCCGACGCCCAGTACAGTCTGGGTTTGATGTACCACGAAGGCCTAGGCCTTCCACAGGACTATAAGGCTGCCACGAAGTGGTACACCCTTGCTGCCGAAACTGAGAGAGATATTGAACAATCAAGCGACTATATAAATGCAAAATAAACTGACAAAGTTGATGGCGACTAAACTCCCATGTCGAAGAAATGCAAT
>NZAS01000046.1 GCA_002686195.1 Candidatus Pacearchaeota archaeon
CGCTTGCCCAGCTGGGCAAGGCGCCGGGAGAAAAAGTGGGGGGAGAAGGGAAGACGGTGGGGCCACCAGATTCGCCCATGCCCGGGAAGGTTGTACCGGTGCTTCCAAAGACTGCAGGCTTATACATTACTTCAGCTTCAATCTTAGCCAACTCTACAATTGACACATAATCATATGGCCAATTGTAGCGGAGGGGGTAAGTGGGCTCGTGCGATGGATCGGTGAATAGGACACTGGGGGGAATGCCCCGTGAGGCCTGGGGAGTGATAATCTCTTGGTATCGGCTTTGGCTCTTCTGTTTCACCTTAAATACCATCCATCGTAAATCGGGATTCTCCATAATATTGCTTTCTTCCAGCAATTCTGTATTAAATAACTCATGAGCGACCGCATCTTTTTGGAAAGACATTGTCTTATAGTTCCTGGGGGCCATATTTTGCCAGATGTAGGAGAGATCATCCTTATCCAGTTTATATTCAAATTCAAAAATGTACATTACAATGGGATCCACTTCGGTATTTTGCAAGAAATCAAACTGAGGCGGCAATACATACTTGCCCATTTTTTCGACGAGGCGCCGAATTGATTGGCCAGCAGCGAAAAGGGAATCCGCAGAAGTTGTTCCGCCCGCGGGGTCCATCGCTGCTTCATAGCGTGCCGTAGGAATGTTGATGAAACTCTTTCGCATGCGCGCCGACGGGCTGGTGGGGAGGACCGCGCCTATGGGATCTCCCTCTAATATGTAGGGAATAGCCACGATAGCTTCTCGAATAGTCTGCGACTCGGCAAGAATGCCGAGCTTGGCTATAGAATTGGTCAGACCAAAACCCATCAATTCCGAGAAGGACTTCATATTAAGGTGTACTGTAGAGTCGTTGGGCTTGGACGGGGGTGTGAAATTGTTATAAAGACTGCTGGCGGATGCGACCAAATAATGGTACCGAAGCCATTGCGTAGGAATATCTCCTATTTGAAGGAAAATACCTTTACCAGCGTTCTCTGGAATTACTCCAAATTGGTGCCACATGCCGTTAGCGGCAGTGTCGCGGCCATAAGCGTTTAGTGGGAGAGTTTTTGTGCCGGCACTGCTAGCGGGAGCATTGGATTCACTAATTGGGAATGAGCCGCTGTCCAACAAGGTTCCGCTTACCGGATGTATGCCTGTGTCCGCAAAATTAAGCATGGGGGTTTCAAATTTAGGCTGAATAACCCATCGTTTTCCGACAATTTCGCTCTCCTCTTCAATAACGCGACCGGTATTTGGATCCCGCTTGATCTTCATAATATTTTCAACGCCAAACAAATTCACACTAGAACTAAGTTGCATGGCGTTGTGGTTAATGTTAAAACCATTATACGGAGAAGTGTTGGAGGAGCTTTGGTGGTTTAAATTATCGGCGATCAACGTATGAGTATATTGCCCACTGGACGGTATATTTCCAAAAGTAACAGAGCCTGTATCGGGGCCAGGATCAAAGCGCCAGTATGAGGCTGTTGTTTCTGCAAGAATTGCGTCTAGGTCATAATCCTTTTCTGCTTGGGGTCGGAAAATAAAGTCTACCCAGGCCTCCCCGTAAGTATGAGGGGGGGTATATGCCCAATTAAAGCCATTGAAAGAGTCTACCATTCCATAATCGCTTCCAGACACGTAGGAATCTTGATTGCCGCTCGCATCACCCGGAATGCGCCCAGATATGGGGGGCCCAAACGCACTGGCGCGACTATACATTACAAAGTTACGCTTAAAGTACGGGTTGAAATGGGGGTCTTGTGGTATTTCAAAAGTGCCTTCATTGATGTAGGTCGCGGCATTTCTAAAGAATGACTTAGCGCCAAATTTACCAAACCACGTATTGTCACCCGTCGCTCCGGATTCATAAGTATAAGCGCGCTGACCATTAAAAGAAGCATTGAGGCGCAGCCGCGCACCATAGGTTTCACCGTCTCCTTCAAACCGAGTGGTTCCTACCGAAAGGGCGTCAGAGGAGAGCTTCGTGTAGTTGGAATCTCGCAAAAAGAATTTACCAACCTCAGCAGTAAAATTGCTAGCCATAAAACTATACAATTGATTAGTGGGTGCAGAAGCCAGGGTACCGGTTACTGGCCAGTTAAAGGAGCACGAAGGGTCAGGCTCCATATCGTACAGATCGTGACCAAGCATACTCGTATGAGGATCAATAATGGCTTCAAAGGGCAAACGTTTAGACCAAATCGATCCCGTAACAAATTCACCAATACCGTCGGCAAAGGGGCGCGGGTACCATGCCCAATTGGACTCACTAAGATTTGTAGCATTAGAACCAGTATATAAAGAAGCAGTCAAAAGATTACCGCCCCCAATAATAGGCCAATCGCACGCTATCCCGCTTTTAATTGAATTATAGAGGATACCAGGGGCGAACAAAGGCTGGTATACCATTCGAGCCATCGCGGTATTGGCGCCCGACAAAGGGTAGACGGTAGTGAGATTATGATCAAGTATGATGGAATCTGCATAAGATTTAGAAAATTGAGTGAGCAAGTCCAACGTTCTCTGGGCCGGATAAAACCCTTTGTACGGATTAAACCTAAGAGCCGCATGACACGTAAGTTTGAATTCGGCTCCTTGCATATTTGACATTTGCTTAATATCTAAAAACTTGCTCATAAAGTCAGAATTAGAATAATCGATATAGAAAGCATCTTCCGTACTGTTGCGATCTGTGCCTGGGATCTGGAAAGTATTAAAATTAGAGGTAATCCCGTCTCGTGTATAGTCTTCTATTCTTTCGCTTATTCTAAATTCAGGAATGATAGAGTAGCCACGAGCTTTAAGTTTAAGATCTGCCTTAAAGTCATCGTAGTCATTAAACCAGGGTTCAGAGGCTGCAGAAACAAAACTCACGATAGTCTCACCAGTAGCTGAGTTGGCATCAATAGAGGCTGTGGTGTATCCCGCTGTGGCTGGGGCATCCCAATATGCTTCACCAGCGCCGCGAGAGGCTGGGAGGCGCCCATCGGTGACACAATTAAATTCTATCCCTCCTATATATGAACCCAGTGAGCACGACGGAGCACTAGTGCCAGGAATGGTGACTGATAGCGGAGAAGCCAATGTTTGTTTGCGCGCGTAGAGAGCGCCTGGAGATAATCCATTCTGAAGCGCTTCTGCTAAGAAAACCGCGGTTCCGACCCAGCCGGCGGAGGCACTCGGTCCATGCCACCATCCATACGTATTCTGTAATTCTCCAGCAGAGGAAGACTTCCGCAGGCTTGTCTCATAAACCGAGCCACCAAGAGTTTTGAACAAAGGAGCATCTAAGCGAGTTATAAAATCTACCGGTGCATCAAGAGGCCAAGAGCTTTGGCTCATTCGAGCCGTGGATGAGAACCCATGACCCGGAGGATATTGAGACCAAATGCCGACTGAGTTGCTGAGGGTAGCGCCTAGGGTTTGTCTATTGGCGCGACTAGTTCTCCAATATTTATTGTCATATCCCACCCTAAACGAAGAGGTGGGGGAGAATTCGTTAATAAGCGCAGGATAAACACACTCTGTGTAATCAATCCAGTTTAAGCGAAAACCAGGCTCTGATTTGAGAGCTACTAACTGTTCAAATGAAGTTATCTCGCCCACAAGTGTTTTGTCGATATCGAGATGATCGTCAAGTTTGCGTTGGTTAAAGTAGATGAATTCGTTATTGTATGTTGTTTCCAGCGTTGCATTTTGGTTGGGAACTGATCTGATCCCTCGAATGGTGATGGGAGTCGTGTAATCATAATTAAGCCTTACTGAACGGCCTTTGAGCGACAGTGGCCGCAAGATCATGCGTTCTGGAATGGAGGATGTGTACATCATCGATAGTGCATTGTTCTTCTTCTCGTCCATAAGAATCGGATGGTCTTGTTGGTGTAGTTGAGTAAAGGGGCACCAGCCGTAGATGCCGTTGCGTTTAAGCAGAATTCCATTGAAGAGCGTGGGTTGGTCGTCCACATTTACTAAATCTATGAAGGAGGGAAAATTAGCATAACTTGGGATCGCTGAGCCTGATGCGTAACCCAATGTATTCATATAAGACACATTCGAGCCCGACGGAGCCGTGGTAGTGATTGGTTCGTAGATATTCGTGTTTAGGTTACCAAAAGCAGTGGGAACGAAGGATGCCGCGGCTGCGCCGGCATAAGAACGATCGTAGCCCCAGACCCGATTACCTACAGCCACAATCGAACCGAATTCACTAGCCGAAACCCATGGCATGTAAGATTCAATGCCAGCAACTGAGCTAGAGTACAGGCCGGCCATCGGGCCGTGTATTGGCATCATGCCCCAATATCTCAAGTCATCGGACGCAGAGATTGCGCCTGTGATCCATGTATATTGCCTATCGGCACGAGGAATTTGATGGTGAATATAGAGATTATCGAACACATCTACTTCACATGAATTGGTTGTCTCTGTATAACCAAGAAGTTGGACAAAATCACAGCCAGCGACTGGGGGCGGGTGTTGAGTTGTCGAGAGTTCAAATGTAGCCAGGCTTGTCCCAGACTTACCCAAGGGGATCAAGTTATGCGGCTCTTCTCCGCTGGCGCTCGGGGCGTTGTTGAATATTGAGTTAGTTCCAGAGACGAAGAGACCCGAGTTTGCGGATTGAATTACGTCAGCGGGCGAGACGGCTGTAGGATATAGGGGCTGCTCTCCCAGCAAATACCACGCAAAGAGTCTATCAGTGTCGTATGTATAAGCTGATGTTCCGGTAATATTGCAGGGAATTCCGCCATTGTAAATTTCACTCACCTCGGTGGCACTTAAGGCCCGAGTCCATATAGCAATTTGATCCATGGAGCCAGAAAAGTCTCTACTACCCCACGCAGTGCTACCATTTCCAATCGCCCACGTGCTTCCTCCATCTCGCTCAATCCAGCCATTAACATCGTAGAGTGTTGTTTGTACTCGCTGATCAAACCACTCATATGGCGCAGTACCTGTTACGGCAGTAACGGGGCTGCCATCGATATAAAATCCGATGGTGGCGCCGGGCTTCGCGGACGATCCGGTAGGGAGAGTTACTGCGATATGATGCCACTCTCCATCGTTTAGGGCCGCGGCAGAGGCGGATAGCTTAGCCAAAGCGGTGGTGCCGGTCCATGGGTGAGTCTTCCGCGTGCGGAAATCCAAGTTCAACCAACGATCCCCNTTTCCATCATAGTCTCTATAAATTCGAATAAAGGGGTCATCACCAGCGCGGGCCTTTCCAACACAGAAGATTTCTCTACCNGTTGTATCTCCAGCAGGNAANCTGATCCAGCTGGTATAGGTAAGCCCATATGCGCGGGAGCTTGTCAATAAAGTCAAGCACGAGGAAGAGTCAGCGTTTAGAAGCATTCTATCGCTGTCAGATTCAGTGCCGAAATACAAAGCCGTATCATTATCAAGATAATAGGTTTTAAACTGGGGAGTCATGGTTATATTACAAATTTTGGCAACTCTCTTGTTGTTTCTGTGCACACGATGGAAGCACGGTAGCTGTGCATATTGGGCGCCTGGTGCGCCGCTTCGAGGATCATTGGCTGTGAATTCAGCAGTTGTTCCAGTTACCCACAGAGAATCGCGGAAGAAGCGTGCTGCATGGCGAGAAGTTAGAGAACGCAAGCCATAGTCATAGCCGTGGAGGTCGTAAACACGTACGCCTGGGCCACCAGCCCCAGTGGGCTCTGAAAGGGTGCCAGAAGACGCCTGAGAGGGCTTAATGACTGTTAAGTTGCGGTAATTCGTAGAGTTATAGACTGAGTATTCATCGGATCTAAAATCTCTGTAGCCTGCAGGGCTTACTTCAAGACCGCCAGGGTTGGAGAACTTAGAGATAATAACTGATTGATTCGCGCTCTTTGTCAGATAGGCCACCGGATAATCAGGCACAAATTCGCAGTGGCTTCCTGTATATCCTGTGTATACGCTACCTGCCGTGGGATGCGGGTTAAACCAGCCTGCACCACGATGAATGTCGAAAATTGTTTTAGTTTGAGTAGCCTGGTTGGTTGTGCCTTGGAAGATACCAGCCCTTGAACGACCTCCCTCANGCCATTCGGCTCGGCCGACGCTCTGCGATGCAGGTAACACAGGCTGATTCTCAATAAACTGTCTGGGGTTTGCCCAGCCTCCGGGCGCCTGAACAACATCGTAATTTTTGCGATAATTACCAAGAACTGTGGAGCCAGTGGTTAGTAAAATGTTGCGAAGCACGTAGGGGGTCTTGGCCACAAAGTCTCTATAATAAACGGCCTTTTGAGAGGCGGTCATGGGATATGGTCTCTCACCTATTTCATTGGCTTCTGGCCATGGATAATCGGCGCCGACCATACCTATGGCGCCTGTGTGGCCAGCACATCTGCCCAACAACAACTTCCATGCTTCGGGGCGCGAAGTATAGTTGTCTAGACCAACGCCGCGGCGGGCGGTGTCGTCGCCCCAAATATCGATGTTAGTTGAACTACTCTTATTCAANGGCACGTGGCGTGATTGGTGGCCACCTGCCGCATACTCAGACCATGGGCCCTGCATCGGAACTTCCATATCGTCTCCGTATACGTCATTGTGAAGATTGGTGACCTCAACACTAGCTGTGACACGAGCCACTACCCCGCTGTTATAGCCCGAAATTACTGAAGAACTAATGATGTTAAACGGGAACGCTAAGGTTGACTTGACATTTGTATATCCTACCCCGTCTTCCCAATTGCGACCATGCTGTACTTTGATGGTGCGATAAACTTTTTCATCGGGATGGTTCTTGTGGAAGTCTGTTAATTCTAATTCTTGTAATCCTACCAAATCTTCCGTGAGTCCAAGCAGAACGTTTTGGGGAATAAAGACACCGCCGCTCGGGTTATAAATGGGGCCAGCAGGATACAGTGCCGCGTAGGTATACCCAATTCGCTTGGTGGGAGCAAAGTTAACACCACCTTTAATGTTCTTTTGTTGAACCGTGTCGAACATTACAGTAGGATCAAGCTGAGTGGCCAAGCGGCGATTGCGGTGATATTTGGTGCCGTCGACAGTGGTAAGTGTGGGCATGCTCTGACTTAGCACGGGAGTGCTATAAGAAACTTCTTTAACTACGGTGCGTACATTATCAACAGACGAAACGCTGGATGAGATCTCTACCGCTGAAGAGGAGGCGCGTTGGCGCCAGTATGTGAGATGCTCTCGGGTGGAGCGGGGTGATGAAGGAACAGGCGAAGACATGTCTTCGTAATCGATTACCTTTTCAACAATACCTCTAATGTGGGCTTCTGGAAGGGGTGTTTTAAATTCAATTGTGGGATATTGGCTCTTATATTTGTTGCGCTCCAATACGTGACTTTCAATGGTGTTGTACGCATCACTCACAAAGTCCGCGGATCCTGGCACCATCTGGCCGATAATCAATGCAATTGCATCATCAAACCACTTATAATACTCAGTAAATTTCTCAACGGTCTGAATATCTTGGAATTTTTCAAAGAAGATGCGACGAAGAGCTTCTATCATCTTGTATCTTTCGCGATAGCGGTTAACTGGTTGGCCAATTAGGTGATGGAAGTCGATGGCACCAGCAAAGAAATCTAAGATATTCTGAGTCAGAGCGGCATAAAGGCTCTTTTCAATTGTGTAAGTATAATTGGGTACCTGCTCTACAAGACCGAAAGTCCGATCATCATCAGATAAGACTTGAACCATATCTGATGAAACCACTTGTTCGGGATCTATAAAGACAAATTCATTGGTGTATTTGCTGTCTACCGCTCCTGTGTGGTTTGCTGCGAATCCATGGCCTTTGCCCGTATGCAGGTACGCTCCAATTTCGCTCACCCACCCAAAGGCGCCTCTAAACTCAGCCGAGCCTGAGCTTAAGTCAGTCGTGTAGAAATTACCTGTTCCATCAGAACTAGTTATGTTTTCAAAACCCCAGTCTAAGGCGAGAGTGTTTAAGTTATAAGATTTGGTAGAAACAGCATCGAGAGGGGAAATGTGACGATACGATCCAGAAATTCCTGCATTATCTCGATCAAACATGTGCTGCTTCAAAGAAGCATCGTCTAAATATTTAGTCCAATATTTAGAGCCGGCTAACAGCACATCTGATTTATAGACCATCGTGCCTGTGATGTTGGTTCTGCGGGCGCCAGCATACACGCGCTTTGCGGCGCGGAGAAGGTTTTGGCCAACAGTTTTTGTGACCGAAGATGAAACTGCGAAAGAGTCTTGGACGGTCCCTAGTTTGTTGTTGAAGCCAGAGAAAATGACGTCATAGTCGTAATCGGTGGCGCCTGATACCAAATTAGCCAACGGGTAGATGCTGGGCTTTATTCGAACCGACAAGTTCCAATTTTCGTCATCATACACCCCCATAAAGGTGCTACTGGTAAGTGCAGAGAACGGATGAGGATCAACAGATGACGTCAGTTTAAAGTAAACATTTTTAGAGTACTGCTTGTCACGGACTGCATACACCTGAAAATTAGCTGTGTCTTGGGCACCTGTCAGGAAGGCGGGATCAGTCAGTGCTGATGTGTTTGCTGTTTGTATACCAAACAAAGATGCGGTGATAAAATTACGATCAAATAAATCTAAGGAGCGGAAGAATCTGGGAAACGTAAACCCGCTCTCGACAGTAAGACCATAATTATCTTCATAGCCGCTCTCATACGTCCCGCTAATATAGCCTCGGGAATCAGACTCGCTTGGATCTGCCGCCTGATAAACCACGGCGCCTAGGCTATATTGATCATCAAAATTAATGAAAGTCTTTTTCTTAAGAGTTTGCTTGAGGTTGGTTTTTAATTCATATGTTTGATTATTAGAATAAATATTATAAGAAACTAAGTTGTCATCTAAGTTGAAACACCGTAGAGTATTGCGGATCGCTCTTTCGGTACCCTTTGACTTGTAGATATAAGCTAAGTTGTTGTAAAGATTGGTATAAATCAGATTTTTAGTTTCAGTTAAATCTCCTTCAAATAGTCGATCAGTGTCGCGATTTGTGAATTTTTCTATAATGGAGGCATCGATAAAGATATCTGGAGCATACAATCCCAAAGATTGCGGTAGATGTTGCGCAAACGGGAGCGCCACATGCGATGCGCTCGTATAACTCACGTGTTTCAGAGAGGGAAGCGCTGAAATCTGGAGATATAGCGTATCAAAATACGTTCCTAGAACATGTGAAAGTCTTTCGAGATCGGTGTTATCTGTGACGGATGCGTCTTCGATCATCCACGATGGCATCAAATTCTTAAAGAGTGCAGTGTTTTGTCCGTCGTGATAAATACCCTTGTTCGTTAAATCGGTTTTAAGCGACTGAACGAGGGGGTGCTCTGCATAAACAATTGGGTCTTCATACTCTTTAATGGCGACAGATGCCGATAAAATTGCAGAACCAGTATTACGTGAGGTAGTGCCGTAGCCTGTCCATGTACCATTGCAAAGGCGGCCGCCATAATCTAATACTACACTATCGGTGACAGAATTGCCTGTGATTCCTTCATTGAACTTGTAGTACATGCCCAAGGTAGTGTTGGAGATGTCTAAATTAACTCCGCCGCGGATTTGAGTAAACCATTTTCGATTGATGTCGTATGCGTCACGTGTGGCCTTCCAGAATCGAAACTCGTCTACAGAACCACTTAGCTTTCCACCGCCAATATAAGCGGAGGGAAGCGTTCCACCAACTGCGGCGCCGCTTGGGGCAGTTAATAACCCTCCTATACGACCCACCATATTCTTGGATGTAAGTTCTCCCAGATTAACCGATGCATAGGTATTGGTGTCATCCAATACTCCATCCACATATAATTTGGCAATAAAGTTACTTCCTGAGTTATGTAAGGCAATTGCATAGTGTTTCCAATCACTTAGAGAAGAAAGGTCGACGTCGGTACCGATGGAAGAGGTGAAAATAGTCTGTGCGGATGCGGATGCGGCGCCTGACTGTGCTGTAATTAAAAATGGGGAGCCTGCCGCAGTGCCATCTAGCTCAATCGTAATTCGCCCATAGTCAACACTTGACGAGGTTTCGTTGTTCCACATGTCGAACACAACCTGCTTCTCTGTAAGGGATGTAGAGAGGGAACCTGTTTGTATCCAGAATTCTACCGTCACTCCCGTGTCAAAGTTGCTCTTGAGGTTAGATTCGCGGGTTCCTAATCCATAATCAGAAGGAAGACCTGCGGTAGAATAGATAGAAGTGTCATAAATGTTGTTATACTTGAATTTACTAGACAGTGGATCGGGTACCATCGATTGTAGAGTCGTGTTGGTGGCAGCAATATTGGGGCCTCCAAAAAATGTAATATATTCAGCCGTTGCAGGTAGGCCATAGCCGTCGGATGTAACTGACGTGGCGGTGCCCCACGCGTCAGCGCTCAATATAGCATAACCCGTTGTGCGTGGATATTTCTTATTGAAAATGTATTTGTCTATGCTTAGAGAATCGTTATAAAACTTTGTTAGTTCTGCTTCTGAGCCATCATAAGGATAGAAATCAAGAATCCTTTCAATAGACGATTTATAATAAAGATAGGCCGAGCCAAATTTAGCAAAGTTAGCCGGCTCAGAATAATCTACATGAGGAACAAAAGTCTGTTGCTTCCTTCGTATTTCTTGAATATTACGGGAAGATTCGACATCTGCGACTGTTGTTTTTTGGGTTTGATCTGAGAGGTAATTTCTTTTGCGACTCGGATCACCGAAAAGTTTTTTAATACTCATACTCTTCTACTCGGAATTTGAAGATTCGATCTTGTTCGATCCACGATGTCAATTCGGGATCATAGAATGCAAATTTAATTCCATATCCATATCCCGCCTCTAACACACTCATATCGAGATCAAAATAATTGCCTGACACATCATATGATAATCCAGTCGACAAAATAGAACCAGTACCATAAGGAAGGGCGACAAAAGCATCCATGAGTCGGATAATACTATAAGAAGCGCTCACGATATTCGTTGTAGATACAGAGGAATTTGCCTTGGTATAAATCGTAGGATTCCAATATTTGTTTCTAACATATAAATTAAAGCGCGCATTTTCATTGACGTTATAGCGATTCTTTAAGTTGGTAATATTGATATAATAAACCGGATCGCGCGCGGCGCCACCGCCTACTAAGGTGCTTGGGGCAATGGAGCCGGTAGAATACCGAGTAGCAGTCGATGAAGAGGCTGCCACTGTTACGTCACTACCGGTAAACCATATATCATACAGTGTCTTGACCGCGGTCGCGGCTGCTGTAATGGCAAAGGACGCACTATAAATACCTGTTGATACTTGACCCCCTGTCACAATAGTGGGGGCAGCGCTGCGTACATAGCCACTATTATCAGCGACCAGAATTAAAGCGGAGCCCGAAGGTTCTGAATTGTCCGTACTTCCTGAAAAGATACTTACATATACTCTATTGTCGCTCCCTAAGTCTGGAATGTTCGTAAGGCGTCCCCGAACATAATTGTAAAGATAAATGGTGTTGAGGTTGTCTGCTGCGGGTGCTAAAGAACTGCTATAGTAAAAACTGCCGCGATCATCTCTAGTTGTATCATCCCAGCGGGCTTCAATATGAGGTCTCCTATAGAAAAATTCTGTGGTACGGGCAAAAAACCTCTTGGTATAATAGGAATAAGTTGCGCCGCTAGATAAGGGAAGGGCGCTGCCCGAATAAACCCCTCCGTCATTTGCATAATAAGCCTCTTGAGACGACGTGAGGTGGACTCCCACACCATTACTGTCGATTGTGCCAGCAATCCAATGCTCCACAAGAGGGGTAACATCTACCTCTAAATCTTCCAGACCAGTTTTAAATGTTTGTTTAAATTGCGGATCTGAGGAGCCGGTACGATAGGAGCCGCCTACTGAATCCAATGTAGTATAATTGCTGCCGGTCCACGGAGTGGTATTGGAAGCGCTCATCCAGTTTGAGCCGGGGATCCCTTTGGTGTCATCTTGGTGTCCTACCAAATCTAAGCCTGTTCCTTCTTGCCATGATTGAGCCACAGGCAATATTACCAATGTAAAATCTTCAGGCACTGTATGTGCATGCTTTGCATTACGCAATCGCATAAAGAAATTTACACTTCCACTAGCGGGAATTTTGCCCGCTGTGCGATCTGAGGAAATAGTAGCTACAGGAAAATCGATGAGAATACGTGAAAGTTCTTGGGAACCACTACTAAAAGCACCGTATGAGGAAAACACCTCTACTACATCGGCAACACCGGTGTTGGATCCCGTGCCACGGGTGTTAGTTTTGGTAGTACCATAAGAACTTACTTTATAGGCATTAGTAATAGTGTTGTCGGCTGATGCCGTATAGTGTTTGACTGGCATTATTTCACCTTTCCTACAATATCGACCGCGGGAAACTTTAATTCTATAATAGCGTTCTTTGGAACTATTAAATAAGAACCATCGGCGGACATATTGCTGCTAATATTTAAGGCCGCCGTAGAGTATTCGCCACCTGTTTTGCTTACAATTTTAACTTTCAATACGTCCAACACGTTTTCTACATCCTTTAACACTTGATATACATCACTCACATATAGGGGTTCCCCAATAAAGCCGATTTCTGCATAGTGTTGTCCGAGGGCTCCGACGCATGCATCTAAAGTGCTGTACTTGTCAGCCATTTCCTTGGCTTTTACTACAAATTGAATTCCAAAATTAATAATATAGGGATCAAGAATATCGACAGTATCGTTAATCATTCTATAGTTATTAATCCAAGTTTTTAAATTATTTTTAATTGTAGAGTTGGCGGTGATGAGTTTTCCGTTAGTATCTTCCGACAACACATAAAGATTGATATTGCGCTTTTGAGAGTTGGCATCCCGTTGTGCCGAGACGCGTTTGACGGCGCCGTACTTAGAGGGCATTCTGTATGATACATTCTCATAATCTGCTTGGGTGACGGCGCGGTTTTGAGTGGGGAAGGTATCGAAAATTCGTCTTTTTACTTCTCCTGAGCTAGGAAAGGTTACATCTCCAGAAATCGGCTCTGCATTCAGAGCCTCTAAAGATTGAACAATCTCTTGGATGGTAGCTGCAGTAAGTTTTTGTTCGTTTTTGAATTCAAAAACGGGCGTTGCCACTTGCGATACCCCGCCCGCGGCCACGTTTGAATTGAGAGGGTTAGTAGTTCTATAAGTCACAATCAAGGTGGTATTCGCCGGCACAATGCCAAACGTTTCGTTTTTAGAAATGCGCGTAGGATCAAAGGTGGAATCGGTGATATATTTTTTACCAAAAACATCTGCGGCAATGTTTTGAGGATTAGCTACAACATTAGATTCTGTAGCCTTTCCGCTTCCAAACTGAAGGGCCACCCGATCATTGAAAAATTCCACTGTAAATTTTCGTGATACCAAAAACGGCTTTACTAGTGCTGGGACATTGTCGTTCTTATAATTGGAATTGACGATTTCTTTAAATACCATATCCTGAGCCAAATATTCTACTTCGTAATATTGCTTTCCCTGGGCGTCAAAAACTGAAATGATCTCGGCTACATTGTCGGCCGTTAAGTTTACTCTTAAAAATCTTTCATAGTCGTTAACGGTGACCGTTTCCTGATCAAAGTTGCCCGATACGATGTTCCCATATGCACGGACTGCATAATGGGTCGGGGCGCCAGTGGTCTCATCAATACGTGCAGCAACGGTGAAATTTCGAGGATTGGCAAAATCTACATTCGATATTAAAACAAAGGAGAGGCCCGTATTGCTGCTAAAGGTCGAACCCCTTCTTAGAACTGGGAGATAGTCACTATCGGGGCCTATACCCGTGGCGCTAGCCGGCACCAAAATAAACAAAGAGACTTCTCCATAAGTGGAAGGTCGCCCTTGAGTCTTATACCCGAGCGTGCGGCCATGGCGCACTACATTTGTATATTGATAGGCCGTATCTAAAAACGCCTCATTGACGTTATAGTCAAGATAGAAAGATAGCTGATCTCCAACATACGCGACTGCATCTACCATCATTGACGCAAATGACGCTTCGCTAAAATCTTGAAAGGTGTCTGGGTAGAATCTTTCGGCTATTTGTATTAGATCATCTCGTATAGACGCAAACTCGCGGTGCGTATAGTTGATGGGCATTAATTTTTTCTGGTCTTTAGGCATTCAAAAACCCTCAAATTAAATAGTAAATTCTAATAAATCTTCAACATTTATAGCGGGGATCAAATATCTAATCTCTGCATCCAGCGAATTTGGATGCTCTTCAGACATCCCAAAGCTAATTTCAAGAATAGAAATCACAGGCAAATAGATGGCCACCTGACTTCTAATATCAGCCTCAATGGAATTAAATGTTTCTTGAGTAAAATTAGAAAAAAGAAAGCGCCGCATACCCACACCAAACTCGGGCTCCATTACTCTCTCGCCAGGATTCGTAAGCAAAAGCATCTTAAAATTTTGCTTTATAAGGGTTCTGATGTCCTTGATCATTGCGAACCCGTCAATAGAGTCGCGGGTAAGGGGAATTTTAACTGCTAATGATGACATTTAATTTACTCTCTCTATAAATATTCACGATCAATCTTTTTTGGTACATAAATGACCATTACTGTTGAATGGGTTAGAACGGATGCGATTTTGTTTCCACCAAGGTAAGAACGCCTTCGAAGGATCAAATTTAAATCTTTCTTTAAGTTGTTCGATCCACTGGGCGGCCGTGTCGTCGCCGCCATAGTTAGAAGGACTCATATCCCTTGCATAATAATAGGTTCTAAACATGTCTCGTAAACTCCGTACTGAGTTGCGCAATAATATCTGATCCCATTCATCAAACTTCATAAAGAACGGACTATCAAAAAAACCATTTCTATCTTGTGCTGCGGCCCAGCCCGGTTCATAAAGAATCTCGGCACTGTTAACAAAACCGTCCTCGTCCACATCTATGCTTATCCACCCGCCGGGCTTCGTGTCGCCAGCACCATCGACACTTGGGCCGAAAGTCCACGCATTGACACCGTGGAGGGCGCCTGCTTCAACAGTATATTCTCCAATGGAAGGCAAGAAACCCATATCATTATAAATGGCCGTCATAGCTAGGGCTCGTTTCATGGAAAAGATATATTGAGTTATTAATTTAAAACGCGGATGATCTTTAAGTTTACCCAACAAACACAACAATAACTTGCTATTGCCCTCTAAATTAGGCATCGCCGATACTGGCACATCTAGTGCATCAATCTCCACAGAAACAATCTCTTTGGGCGCCGTAGGATCGCCTACGGCCATCTTAAAGGTAAGGCCATAACGCACTCCGAGTTTACCTTTTAGTCCTACGATTGCCATCTTGCCGTCTGGTCCGGGGCCGCCCATGGGGCCGTGGGCAGCGGAAGGGGTACCCATCGCGGGATCTGTGGTTTGTCTTAAAATCAATTCGGAAGAATCTTTTGCTTCGTTTCCCACTGGGATACTTTTTGCTCGTTCGAAATCCAATGTTCCCGGGTAATGATCCGAAATATTGCCTGCTTTTTTTGCTTTAATTTCTGCAACAGCAGCAGCTGGATCCTTGCGGGTATTATTAATGGAGATGTATTTCTCAATGATAAACGGCTGTTCGGTTGTGGTGGCGATTCCGTCAACAACACTGGGTACATCTCCAATTTGAACTTGAACTTTGTTTGCAAACGCACGTAGCTCCTCATGAGCTTCCTCCGAATGCTCTTCGCCGACCATATACATAGTGCGCGATTCATCTTCATTGTATTGGCCATGATAATAGCCCACATAAGTCGAACCATCAGCTAAGGAAAATTCATTACCATTTGTATAATAGGGCCCGGGCCACACGCTGCCATCTCCATAAGGATCGGGGTTCTCTGGACTGGGGAGTCCCACAACAGTTTCCACAAATTCTTTCTGCAGATCAAGCGTGGAACCAGCGCAGAATTTGGACATATAATAATAGTCCACATCTTTAACGACTGGCTCCATACCCAGCGGCTTCAAGTTGCGAATGAATTTGTCGCTCATATGTTGCAACTCTTGAATAACCAACTCTTTAAGAATAGTCTTAGCCGAATCTTCTGTGGCTTTGACGGCAGCAAGGTTCTGATCTTGTTGATACTCCTCAAGATTATCCCATTCGCTGGCTAAGTCATAGTACTTTGCGCCTAGGAGAGTTTCTTCAGTAGGATATACATAGGCCTGCTGATAATCGTTGATGTGTTCTAGTGCCTCAAGCACATCCACTGGGATATCAGTCGTATTTAAATTCTCCATCTTCCACGGGTTACCTCCCTCGGCTTCAGCATCCACCATATAACCATACATTTGCACAGCTTGTTCTAAAAAGGCGTACCAAAATTCATTATCCTGAAGGGGACTAAACCACTGGGTGCTAGAATCCATGAAGGCTTCTCGCATGCGCTCTACAATATAGTGGGCATAGACGTTGCTGTAGTTTTCAGGAAATTTGGGAGCAAATTGGGTAAAGGTGGCGAGCGACTTAAGATAGTGGACGCTTACAAATATGCGAATAGCTGCCATTACCAATCCTTGTATGCCGGCGGCTGCGGGGCGTTCTAGCATTCTATTATACGGTACTTCCTCTGTACACTTAGGATCCTGTAAAATGCGAGGATCGTCAGGAATTGTGGTGTAGACTTGCGCCTGTTTGTTAGCGATGTCAGCAAAATCTATTAAATTCGTATTAGAAGGCTTGCAGGGGCTGAGTTCCGGGAACAATAAGTCCACTATGCCAAGCCAGCCTGACCCTGTCATGGGGCTCGTATATACCGGCGGATTCATATAGTTTGCCCCATAGCGTGTCGGGTCTAGATAGAAAACGCGGTTGGGGCGAATAGGGTCGTTNCCGGCTTCAATAGCTCTATCGGCATTAAATTGCATCCTGCTAACTCCCAAAATCGCATCGCTATCACGAATGGGGCGCGGGCCATCCGGATTACCCTCACTATCATAATCTTGGATCTCAACTTCAGAAATAGGATCGCCTGGGACGCCCGAGAGCAAGTCTGTGCCTTCTGGTACCACATATTGAAAATCGATAAACGATAGATCGTCAAAGGACGCGCCATAAGTCCACGCAATATCGTTGGCGCCGACGTCTCCAGCAATAGTTGCCAATTGTACATTCATGAAAGAATCGTAGGCAGTTTTAATAAGGGTTTTGCTCACTTCTCCGTTGAAGAAATCATATAATAAGTTGACCTGGGGGGTTTCGGGCACATGGCGCACGAATCCTTCTGCAAAATTAGGATAGTTTTCTAAATTATAATCCTTCCGCGCCTGGTCGGCGACGTCGGCATCTAGATTCATCGCATCTAAATTAAAAAACATATCTAAACCATCATCAATGGCAAGAAAACTATATTTACGATATGTAACCACGGTGGGCTCGGTTGGCGGTGGCGAGGTCCAGGGCCCGCGTTCGTCTCCAGCGCTACCCCCCTCACCACTGGAGCCGGTCGCCGTTAACGTTACAGTCGGAACAAGACTTACATCGCTTCCATGCGTTTTGGCACTATNATTGATAAGATCGGTAACATAAACCCGAGTATTGTCGTCTCTGCGGTTGACAAAATTTCCTTCTGCATCTTTATAAATGTCAGCAATATAGGTGTGAATGTCAAATCCATATCCCCAGTCATTGGTCGCATCTGGTTCGCCGCTACCGTTTGGGCCTAGGCGATTTCCTTTTGCATTATCTCTAAATTCTAAGGTTATATCAGGGGGCGCCTTACGCGCTTTTTTATTAAATTTATATCGCTGAGTTTCGTAATTCACTGTTACTTCAACATTATAACCTTGATCGGGGACCGATAGGATGCCCGCTGACCAATTTTCTGCGCTAGCAAACGATACATAAGTAATAACATCGCGAGTATAATCATTAGAGCTATTAAAACTCAAGGAAGACGCCAAGTCGGGGGCAACATCTGCAACATACAAACGACTCCCTGTTTCAAGGAAATTTCCCGCATTCACAAATTGATACTTGAGGTACTCTGCCACATATTCAGGGAACGCGCCCTTTTGCTTATAAAGCATTTCCACAGAAGATTGTACAGAAAGAAGATCGTCGACGGGAGATATAATGGACCAGGGGTTTGGATTTACATAAAAATCCACAAATTCCTTGTTAGCGTTGGTTTTGGTCTGATGAACTGAGTAGGGATTACCAAGCGTGTCAGCCAAGGCCATGTTTATAAATCCATAGTTATTCTGGCGTGGTCCGTCGCCTAGCATGTCTACTGAATATTCAATTTTCAATTTGTCCAGGCCGCTGGCCAGTCCTTGTCCACCGACCGCTTCCATAACTTCGGGCTCACGCGGGAGAAAGCCNTTGTTGCAGCCAGGATCTGAAAAAAGAGGCTTGTCTTTAANTGGATCGTTGCCAGCGTTTCCCTGCTGCAGCGCGTCTGCCAATGTGCCCAAATCGTCCACGAGAGTGCCTCTCCAGTCATCAAACATTTGTTCACATTGTTCGGGGGTTGCGCGGCCATCCAAAAGCTGACATCTCAACTCTTTGAAGCTCTCTAGTTTCTCTGGAGTAGCACACAAGGTAGGATTAATGGGCTCGGCTGCTTGTTCTGGGGTTAATCCGCGGTATACTTCTCTCATCTCTGCACGGAAGGGGAGTGGGGTAAGGTTACCTACGTTGTTAAAAAAGCTCTCAATTGACCCGATGCCCGGGAGAGCATCTCTAAATTCGGGATACTCATATTCAATAATAGAATCTACAGCTGCCAAATAGTCGTCTGTTCCTGCTTCCCCGAGCATTGCTCCCAATAGTTCGCTCTTGGTGGCGGCAGAGGAGATATCTTCTGCAAATGTTAGGGCGCGCCCAGGATTCGCCATGGCTGCTCCGCCTGGGCCGAGATCATTCATCAATTGTGCAATTGTGTCATTAACCAAGTCATCGTCGGCGTCAGGTCCACAAATGGATTCTTTAATGACGTCGGAGAAAGTAGAGCGCCCAGCAATCATGTCTGGTAATGAAGCGGCTAAATCTCCTACGGTTTCCAGCGCATGACAAATAGCGTCTCCTAGAACTTCACACACTTTTTTGAGAATCAACTTAATTGATTCCCGCACTGCTTCCATAAAGGCTGCCCCCACCGCCTTGAATAAGTTGCTCAGCAAATCTTTAATAGAAGGAAGATATAGGAAAGGGTTATCAAGGTAAGGCATTACAATGGGGTTTGTATTGCGGCAGAATGGAAGACCCAAGCTCTTAATAAAATCATCAATTCCTGGGTTAAACAATGGTGGTCGGGGACAACTAATTTGAGCAAAAATAAATGCAATAATTTGGGCGCCTGGGAACTTGTTTAGCTCATCTAATAATTCCAAATAATTTTCTTGATATATATCAAGTAGTGCCAAAATATATTCATTCATCAGTGTATCAGAATTCCAGTCTTCGGCCGGGCCCAGCGGGGCTTCTAATTTTTTAGCTAAGGTTCTGCGTGTGGCGGGTTGGCGCTGTTCGGAGGCATGGACGGATACAAAATTACCTTGGCCCTGCTCTCGGGCTTTTTCATCGCTTTCTTTTACAAAATCGGGGTTTTCCCAAGGACGAATAGCAGTATATCTCCCAAAAAATCTTCCTTGCTGCTTGTCTTTTTCTTCTTCTGTTCCTCCGCCTAATCCTGTAACTCCTATATCTGGTGATTGTGATTTATATGTTGTGGTGCCAAAATCAGGAGGAAAAAGAGATTTTTTAGCCAGGGTTTCTTGTACTTTGGCGTCCAATTCGGCCTGCTTATCTGGTGGAAGACCTACGAAAAGACGCCCAAAATCGCGGATGGCCATGGCTTCGAGAGCACTTCTAATCATTCGAGAAAGCGCTTCTTGAAGTGAAAGACCACCAAACAAACACTGTATACCTTCTAATAGTAAATCGGCAAAGCCACATACTGCAATACGGTTAAATCCTTCTGTAGAAAAATCATTTAACGCCTTCCATGGGGAGCTACCGGTTTTGATTTTTCCGCCAGCAAGTAGAAGTTTGGCACATATTTGTGAGTAAATCTGGTCGCTGCTGTCTACTTGTTGGAATGCCTGGGTTCGCGCTGTTGCCCATAAACCTTCCTTGGGGGTACCGGATCGACTAGGGGGAGTGCCGCTTGGTTGACCCGCTTCGGCGTCACTGGCACGAACTTCCTCTTCATCACTTTGACAATTTTTCTTATGCCACTCATAAGCAACGGCGTCTGCGATACTAAAAAACTCATTTAATACATCTTGGCCTAGCTGTTTTCCTTCTTGGGCTAGGGCGTCTCCAATACACGTGAAGACGCCGAGCGTGGTTTCACCTTCGTTGGCAACGAGATCGGCATGCCCAGCATTAATCGTGGCATGAATGGGGGGATATGTAAAATCTTTCAAAACTTCGAGCCACGGTTGCTCTACGCGGGCTGACATGGCGGCATGTAGCTCACGCATGCGGGCAAAATAAGCGACCGCTGTAGCATCCTGCCATGACTCAGTCGCGTTTAAGGACGCCAATTGACCTTTCTTGAATGTAACTCCCTCGCATTCTTGAGTAGTAATCACAAGTCGCTTTAATTTAAACGGATAAACAGTCGTAGTTCCGTCCGCTGCTGTATATTGTTTGGAATCAAAGGTGAACTCTAGAGTTTTGACTGCATCACCACCTTGGAACCAGGCGCCTGTGTTGGGCAAATTATATCCCCTATTCACAAGCCATTCATCTAAATCATTGAGGACTCGTTCCATTTTGCCCGGGGTGGCCCAGAGGAATGGCTGGGTACCATACGTTCTTAGATTAAACACGCGATTATCATGAAGATAAAGCAAATTGCCACCTTCCATGGTTTGGTACACGGCTAAATATCTTCCGTAGAGACCAAGGCCTTTGCGTACTCGAATATTATTTATAAGCGCCTCGTGCGCTGTATAAGATACTACAATTTCGCCGCCCGTATCTTCTTCTTCCTCCTCTTCTTCCTCTGCTGCATCCGGCAGATTGAAGAGCACATCAAACGGAAAAGAATACAATAATTTAAGATATGAGCCCGGGCGAGGATCCAAATAATAATTTGTATATTCTAATGCCTCTTTAACTGTTTCAATGGAGGGTGTTTTACTATCTTTGTTGAAATGTATTAATGCCTCTTTGATCGCTTCATCACTATATTTACTGAAAATCTCATCTAATAATTTATCGTTTTGTTTTGCAGTGTTATCGGCTACGGCACCAGTGGTTGTTTCGGGTGTGAGCCATCCCACCTGATACATACATGTTTGTTCATTCAAGAAAGGATGCTTTCGTTTTCCCTTTTTCCATTTGGGAACGATAGCGGTAGGATTGGGAGAGCAATTTAAGCATGCATCGACGGCTGGCTTAACCACGTCCGGACACACATCCGGCAACATGTCGCCATTTTTATCTTGCCATTTTAAAAATTTAGAATCTGCCATTTTTTCTTTCCTATGTGGTATAAACGTTGTAGCTGCCGATAAACTTGCGGCCGCCGGGTACCAAAAAATTACCCCTATATGTTATGAAGGCTGTGCGGGTGGCGTAAGAGGGGAGGTGGAAGTCGGTCATTACTTTAAGGCTGGTAAGCGCACCTATGACGGCGGCGGGGGCGCCGGTCAGAGAGGTACTAGCCCAGGTACTTAATGCGTTATTCGAGATTCCCAGCCAGTAAGCCAAATTCGATATCGCGCCAGCCTGGTGCTCAACAATCTGCACCAACTCAAGGAGCGCATCTTGCAAATTCCACCCCTTGACGATGGGTTGTAATTTTACAAGTTCTTCTCGCGGATTAAACAAACCTCCCCAAATAATTTCGTTGTCTGTGTTGTTGCCGGCAATAAATTCGATGGTTGGGGCTGGCTGCTTGAGTGAACCGTCGCGCGCTAATGTCTCCTTTGGCGTTACTCCATCGGATACTCCAGTTATCAGTCTAATGCCGGCGCGCCCAATAATTCTAACTCCGTCCGCCTTGATTCCAATAGCAGAACGATCACGATCGGAGCCCATGAGGCCTGGGGCCAGAGAAAAGGCAGAATCTACATCAGTTAATTGCGCAATATAAATTCGAGCGGAGTCGGCCGAAAAACTATTATCCACCCAGTTGACTTCCTTCTTTGCGTTAGGATTCATGTTGTCCATGCGCCCGACCACCAAATCAATGCTCGCGGCGCCGTCTCCACCCGACGCTCCTTTCCCCGAAGTTAGACTAGTGGGCCGATCTGTACCTAAAACAATGTAGGCGCCGTTATTTTGTACAATTTTCTCATTATCCGCTTTTTTAAAATTTGGTTGAAAGCGTCCTTTACTATCTTGCGATAATATTGTGTGTAGAAGGCCGGATTTCGGGGGATTCTCAGTGTATTGCCCACTGCTCACGGCCTCGAATGGCTTCGAGGGCCCAAGGGGGGTTTTGCCGCTGCTCATATTTATATATCCTTCAAAATTGAAAACTTTTTTCTATTATAATTACAATAATACACGGTTTTTTAAGTCTAAGTATGCCATTTTATTGTATATAACAATCAGGGCCCGGGNGGGNGATCTCGTTCTATCATGAGCAAGTTTTCCGCGTTGGATTCTAATGCTNNTTTTGGCCACTNGCGCGCGTGGGCCNTGGCCGCGNCNNG
The DNA here is from genome assembly GCA_002686195.1 of Candidatus Pacearchaeota archaeon. The sequence continues at coordinate 22,631 of NZAS01000046.1, forward strand.
NNNNGGCNTGCNGCCCGTGGNNCCCAAAGGGGCGGGCCAATTANNGTACCCTTTGGTGTTTCTCCAGTCTGTGTTATAATAATAGTCTATGCACTTTTGTTTTGCGTTGCCAACGATCGTCCTGGCGTTGGTGTGTGACCAATGTACAAAGTCACTCTGCTTAAATCCATAACCGCTGAATTTTACGTCGGAGGGGACCTGCGGGTGCTGGGCGATATTCTTCTTGACCCAGTCTCCATAGGCTTGGCACGTTTTAAAACCGCCCGGCGGGCACGACGGGCGGCCCGGGCCTTTAAAAATGATATCTATGGCGGCGCCATACTGATGGTCGGAATAGCAGGGCGCGCCAACAGCGCCGGGGGCTCCTCCCTTAAGCAGATCTGCCTGATGATACACAGAACGGCGCCCACTAGTGAACTTATCAACACCCCAACCGTTACCCCAACCATTGACCATATCGATGAGGCCCTGGAAGCCTGCTCGTGCATCTGCATGCAAGCCGCTCACGTCAACGGGGAAGGTTACGAATTGGCCGATGCGGGTGCTCGTACGTACNCACATACCGCTTGAGTCCAGCACGCAAGGGGTTGTTCCTGTGGAGCCGGCACTAATTGGAACAGCGCCGCGCGCGATGCTGCCGAATAAGTCTATCAACGACGCGCACTCACCTTGGTCCTGTGGATTTTCGTGAGCGGCAACACCTATGATTTTTCCATATTTTACATTATATCTATAAGGAGGATCTCCCAGGTGATCAAACCTAACGTGTACTTTGTCTCCGCGGGTAATATTAAAACTATCATCTGTGCTGGTGGTATAAAAAAGCGTNTGGGCTTTAATTAGCCACCAGTTTGTGGCTTTTTGTTCCGGAGAGGTGCCGGCACGGGCGGGATCACATGGATCGGGCAGCCATGAAACGGGCGACTGAGGGCCCAGGGCTCTCCCGTGAAATCCGTAACGCGGGTTTCCGCGACTACTGACACTGGTGCTGGCAGCATCGATACCCATCATTTGCTCGGCGCTTAAGGGAAACAAGTCTGTGAGAGCTACTGCTACAAAATCATCTTTGCCCTCCAGTACGTCCACAGTTATTGAGTCGCGGATAGAACGACCTAACAAACTAAGGCCTGCATGGCCACTCGTAAATTCGCTCCAATCCCAAGCTGACATCAGTCTTGCCCTGCCGGTGATTGTTGAATCATGTCAAAGAGATTGTTTTTGTCATCTTCTGATAATTCAAAACCCTGCTTTTGACCTTTTTGGCTTAAGCTGATTATTTTTACAAGCTGCTCGTTGGATCGCTGCATGGTTTCAATATGTTTGGCAGCTACAGGGCTGAGGTACTTGTTCTGTTCTGCGTCTATAGATATTTGGTTGGCGATTTCGTTTAGGAACTCCCGAGCCATCTTTCGATCACTGCGGATATTGTCGAGGGCCTCGCTGATCAAAGTATCTAAATTTTTGACGGTCACAGTGCTCCTTTCTCCCAATCTTGTTTAAATGTTTGATATTTCTTTCTAAATTTCTTTAGTGAATTCACGATTTGTTTGGTATTCAAGCCCGTGATTTCTCGCAGATATAAATAAATAGCTTTCTTGTTAAAAATCTCAATGTCTTCCTTTGACTCAAATAGAATATTGATGGCTTGATATACTTTATAATCGTTTTCCTTCATTTGAGATGCATCCCACGATTGAATTTCTTTATAAAAATATTCCCAAAATTCATCTATTTCACGATTGCTTAGATAAGATTCATCCGTGGAAAGATACTGTTCTTCATATTTCTTGGCAATATTGTCATAATCAATCTCGCGTTTGTTGCGCTTTTGCTGTCTTTTAACTTTATGAATAAACCAATTTTTGGTGATAACACTAAAATAAGAAAAGGCCTTGGAGCCTTTACTTTGATCATATTTATCTACTATGGTCATTAACCAAATTTTACATTCGTCGCGCAAAGAGTCAATATTGGGCAACGTCGTAAACTTATATGTAAAAACAATTTTATCAACCATTTCATTAAAAGCTGGTTGAATCCACTTCACATATAGTTCGGTTCTTTCACGAATGCATGTTGTTTGTGAGTAGCGAACGATTGCATCTTCGTGTATCTGTGTAAAATAATGATTCTTTTTACGTCTGTTCTTTTTCTTCGCTTTCGCTACTTCTTTGGTCTGGTTCGACATCCTCTTCCTCTTCTATTAATGAATATATGTGTTCAAAAGTCTCTAAGTGCTCGTTGAATGAAACAGCGTGTGCTAACAAATTTTGGAGAGTTTGATCTCCATAAAATGTTTCTAATTCATACACCGTCTCTAGGTGTTCCGCAAAAGAGTCCACCATTTGCTGTAGATCCCACAACTCTTCGGCACTATTTAATAATTTTGTTATGGCGATCCGCGCATAAACAAAAATGCCCACATTCAACAATACAGAAACCAAAAGGATTCCGGATAATACTAATTCACTTCTTGTCATACTTTTTGTTCTTTAACTCTTCTTGCTGTTGTTTTAACAACTCACGATTTTCTTCAATATATTCTTTTGTAATCTCGCCGATCTCTAGAGTAGGATCAGGAGATAATATTTTAGAACCATAAAATGGCACACTTAATATTTTTTTTAGTGTGTCTTTAGATTCACATTTGTCACAGTCTGTGAGTATTT
>NZAS01000047.1 GCA_002686195.1 Candidatus Pacearchaeota archaeon
CTACGAGGTGGAGCTAACTTCGTCGTCTGCGGACCTGAAGTTGCTAACGTCCTTGAATTCACGGCTGGTTTCCGCGCAAGCGTTACCGCTGATGATGAGAAGGGTTCCATTGGCTCTGTTAAGGTCGGTAGTCTTTCCAAGAAATTCGACGTGATTGTAGACCCCTACTTCCCACGTACGGTTATCTTGGTTGGTCGCCGCGGAGGTAGTTTCCTAGAGAGTGGATATGTATACGCACCTTATGTGCCACTACAAACCACACCGACGATCTTCGGCCCCGATGACTTCGTACCCAGAAAGGGTGTGATGACTCGGTACGCCAAGAAGATGGTTCGTCCTGATATGTACGGTCTAGTTATCGTCCAAGGTCTCTTAGGTCAGGCTGGCGCTACGAGTTAAAAATAACCTAGTAAAATAAATGCAAAGCCTCCGTCTTTTGACGGAGGCTTTCGTTTGTTAAAACTACTTATAGGTACGAGTCGAAAGGCTCGTCCCATGTTTTTTAAAAAGAGTAGGCTTGGCGAGAACCCAAGCATTAATTCAGAATTTAAAGAGAGACCTATCAATGGGAGGCACACGCTTTACCAATGCAAAAGGGGTCGAATCAGTGGTTGTTTCGAATGGAATTTCCGCAACTTCTGGAACCACGTGGGATTCCGGCGCCATGGCGGTTCCTGCTAATAGTATCATAACTGATCTAGGGGTAGTGGTTACTAGCGCGCTCGGCTTGGCCAGTGGAGTTTTGGGCACGATGTTTGGCAGTTCTGCCGGCGGCGAACAATATGCTGCGGAAGATGATAATTCGTTATCTACTGCTGTAACAAGTTTGGCTGTTGGAAAAGGCGTCAACACCGTGGCCACCGAGACCACATCTATGGGTGGTGCTACGGCAATCGTAGTGGTTGCTGATTCGGCATTTTCGGCATCCGCCCGGGACGTTCATGGAAGGTTAACAGCCGGCGGAACCATTACTGGTGGCACTGTTAGATTTTGGGTTAAATATAGAGTAATTGCCTAATTCTTATTGAAGATTTTATCTTCATTTTTAAACCTCACCCTTTGCGGGGTGGGGTTTTCATTTAAATGTACTATATAATATAGAGGAGAAAATGTGATGAACCCACGTAAACGATTATGGATGAAGAAGAAGGCACGTGCCCAAAACGCAGCAGCAGCGGTGGATACCACTGTGACACCAGCGATTACTGAAACGCCGGTGACGGTAGCCTCAACGGTCACTCCTACTAAAGAAGTAAAGGCCGCACCCGTTAAGAAAGCACGGAGACCCAGAAAGACGAGGAAGACGACCAAGACCACCACCAAGACGGTGGCCACTACTACTTGAGCGACCTCCTAAGATCCTAAAAGAACCCCCAGACGTACTGGGGGTTTTGTTTTATACAACACTATTTACACAAGGAGGCCTTCCTATATGCCAACAAATTTAAACCCCAGATCGCAAACAAGTGCTGTGGTGTTGCCATCTACCGGTTCGGTTACAGAGGTTGCCGCGGCAGTTCCCTTTGGAGTTTACACTGGATCCCTAGGGTTTATTACCGGTGCATCTCTACAAGTAAATTATACCTATAAGAAATTAGGGGGTGATGTTGTAGATATTGAGTTAACTACTGCTAATGTATACGCGGCTTATGAAGAGGCTGTGTTGGAGTATTCTTATATCATTAATCTTCATCAATCAAAAAATGCTCTCTCCAGTATGCTCGGAGAACAAACAGGTACCTTTAATTATAATGGAGAAATTACATCAGGGCCCACCAATGTTAATTTAAAATTTCCCCGCTTTCAGATTGGATATACGAAGCGCGTAGGGGATAGTATGGCGGCCATCGGTGGCTTCGGAGGAACTGTACAAGAATATTCTGCATCGTTCCGCCCATCCGAAAATAAACAAGATTATAACTTACAAAGTATTATTTCTTCGTCTTCCGTCACCGGAGAAGATGATGGAGGAAATGCGGTTTCTTTTACGGGCAAAGTAGAAGATAAAAGGGTGATCATCACCAAGGTGTTTTATCAATCACCGCGCGCCATGTGGCGTTTCTATGGTTATTATGGGGGTGTTGGAGTTGTAGGAAATTATTCTACTTACGGCCAATTTGCCGATGACTCTACCTTTGAGATTATCCCTACGTGGCAGAACAAGCTGCAGGCTATTATGTATGAAGACTCGATTTATACACGTACTTCGCATTATTCTTATGAGATTATCAATAATAATCTACGGCTCTACCCTAACCCCAGTTATTGGGATTTTGGTGAATTAGATAGGATTTGGGTTCGCTTCTATGTAGAAAACAATTCATGGGATGAAGATCCAAATTACCGCAGCGGAGTTAATGGAATCAACAATGCCAATACATTGCCTTTTGATAATCTTCCGTTTGCAAACATTAATGCTATCGGAAAACAATGGATTCGAAAATATGCATTAGCACTCTCTAAAGAGATGTTGGGACAAATTAGAGGCAAGTTTACAACATTGCCGATCCCGGGCGAGAGTGTGACATTAAATCATAGTGAATTGTTGGCTCAAGCAAAAGAAGAACAAACTTCATTGCGCGATAAATTAACAGAGATACTTAAAGAAATGGAATACTCTGTTTTGGCCAAAACCGATCAAGAGATCACCGACGCTTCGGCCAACACATTTAAGGGGTCACCGTTACCCATTTTTGTAGGATAACAAATGAATGTCTAATGAATGGAAACGCAACAAATCGCCACCCCCTCCCCTCTTTCTTGGCAAAAAAGAAAGAGATTTAGTCAAACAGGTTAATGATGAATTAATAGAAAAAGTTATTGGGCAACAGATTCTTTATTATCCCATTGATTTAGAGGCTACCAATTTTCATCCATTATATGGAGAGGCCATTAAAAAAACTTATCTTCCACCTATTCGTGTGTACGCTTTAGTGGAGTTTACAGATTATTCTACGCAATATATGGAAGGCGCCGGAGTCGATAAGTCGTGGGAAATTAATATACATTTCCATAAACGACGATTAGAAGAAGATCAAGATTTATATGTCCGTGAAGGTGATTTTGTTTTATACGGCGATTATTATTATGAGATTGTAAAATTGACCGAACCAAAACTGTTGTTTGGTCAAGCCACCAGAGAATTTGAAATCGCCGCCAGATGCGTTAGAGCAAGGAAGGGACTATTTGATGCTACCTGATAATTTTGATTTTGCGATGTTGCCTCCGGGCGAGTATAATTTAGAAGAAATAGGAATGCTCGCATCGAGTATTGAAACTATGGACTATGCCATGAATTCCTGGCTTCAAAATGACTTAAATTTAAGTGCGCGCACTAATGAAGGATTTACCAAGGTCCCGGTTCTGTGGCAGACACCCGAAAGAGCATACCAGGTAAAACATGATAAGAACTTAAGAGATGATGCCGGCGCCCTCAAGCTTCCTCTCATATCCATTGAACGTACGGGCGTAATAAAAGATCCAGCCCGCAAGGGTAGCTTTCAAGCACAGATTTATTCTAATAATAAAAACGGCCGCACGGGGCGATGGGTAATCGCCCGAAGAATTGTCGAAGACAAAACACGCAACTTTGCTGTGGCCGGCAATACTCGACAGGCTGCTTACACTTCAGGAAGTTTCCAACAATATTCTCCGAGAGTAAATAAAAAGATTGTTATTCAAAGTTTATCCATCCCTATTCCCGTTTATGTTAATGTAGAATATAAAATATTAATCAAAACAGAATATCAAGAACAAATGAATTCTTTAATCCAGCCGTTCATGGCCCGCACTGGTCAGGTAAATGCTTTTGTACTGCGCCGAAGCGGCCATTTATATGAAGGATTCATTGATCAAGGCTTCACCCACACGAACAACATTGCCAATCTCGGTGAAGATTTAAGAATGTTTTCTTCGGAAATCAAGGTGCGCCTCTTAGGATATTTAATAGGAGAGGGAGAAAATGATGATCGTCCTCTCGTACGAATCGATGAAAATGTAGTAGAATATGTGTTTCCCAGCGAAAGTGTAGTTCCTGAAGACAACGACGACTTTTTTCTTCCCTAAAGAAAGCGTTTGGAGAATAAAATTACTATTTAAATAATGATTGTACTAACAATTAGATGACTTTTTTAAAATAAGGAAACACGCAATGTCAGTCAAAAATTTCAAGTTTGTATCTCCTGGGGTGTTTATTAATGAAATTGATAACTCTTTTATTCCCAAGCAGCCTGATGCAATAGGGCCCGTAGTTATCGGTCGTTCGGAACGTGGCCCCGCCATGACACCGGTAAAAGTTGATTCATATTCGGATTTCGTCACGATCTTCGGCGACACAGTTCCTGGCAATGGCGGAGGGGATGTTTACCGTGATGGTAACCGCCAGTCTCCCATGTATGGAACCTACGCCGCAAAAGCATTTTTAAACTCTAATGTTGCGCCTTTAACTTATATCCGACTTCTCGGAGCCCAGCACACCGACTATACTGCCGCCGGCCGTGCTGGTTGGCAAACAGTAAACACTCCCGCTAGCTCCCCTGTAGATAATGGTGGAGCATACGGACTATGGCTGTTCCATAGTGGAACTAACGCACAATGCGGTACCGGTAGTCTGGGTGCTGTTTGGTATTTAAATAGCGGAAGCGTAATTTTCTTAAGTGGTAATATGCGTGGCGGCGCGTGGACGACAGCGGCCAATGCAGACAATACTACGGCAAGCGCCGGATGTGTGATTGGCTCTGATAGTCAAAATCTCTTAACTGCCTATGTTAGTGGGGCGAACGGAATAGACACTATTCAGTTTAACTTCGATGATACGACTGAAAACTTTATTCGTAAAAAGTTTAATACCAACCCGCAGCTTACTTCTACGCCGGGCACTTTTTATCCTGCAGCATCTGTAAAAGATTATTGGTTGGGTGAAACCTACGAACAAGATATTCGCGATGCCGGCGTCTTCAGTGGTTCAACGCAAGGAATCATTCTATGTATTGAAAGTGGATCTAGTAGCGATTATAACCCCTCCCAGATGATTGGCCAAGGATTTACGAATTCTCGGACTAGCTGGTTTATTGGTCAGGACTTGGGGCTCCCAGCCGCATATGTTCCTTTTAATCAACAAAAGCTTTTCCGCCTACTTGGTCGAAACCATGGCGAGTGGTTACAAAAAAATGTAAAAGTATCCATTCAAAAAATTAGACAGGCTACCAATAATTCAACAGACTATGGAACATTTTCGCTTGTATTGCGGATGCTAAGGGACACAGACAGTAAAGTGCAAGTCATGGAAAGATTTGATAATCTCACCTTAGATCCTGGTTCGCCTAATTTTATTGCGCGGATAATTGGTGATCAATATGTGAGTTGGGACGAGACAGAACGCAGACTTAAAACGTATGGGGATTATCCTAATATGTCAAAGTTTATTCGCGTCGAAATGAATGCGGACGCCGATGCCGGCGCAACTGATGCCACCCTTCTACCCTTTGGGTATTTTGGACCTCCTATGTATAGTCCGATAATAGACGTTTCTGGCCGCGGCAACCAGGCTGCCGTAGCGGCAGGCAATGCAACGCTGGCCTTATCTCATAGTTTTGTGACAGGGGGTGCTAACATTCCCACTGGAAATCCATATAATATCATCTCGGGCGCCCTTAACCTCGGAGGTAGTACCGCCCTAGTGGACGCTTATTTAACGGCTTCGTTTGTATGGCCATCAGTTAGGTTGCGTCTTTCGGCCTCTGACGGAGGATTGAGCGATGTACGGAATGCATATTTCGGTTTTGAAGTAACGCGGACAGCGAACAGTACTGTCGCAGATGCCAGCGTGGCAGATTCACTGCGAGAGCTTTACGTGAATTTCCCCGACGATCCCACGAGCACAACCATTCAAGGTGTTGACAGCTATGGTTATGTATTCTCTATGGACAATATTGTATTGAGTGGTTCTTCCACGGATGGTTGGTATTATCAATCAGGCTCACGTGTGTTGGGTACTTCCTACACATCAGGAAGTTATACTAACTTGCTCAATGCTGAAATTGATAGATTTACCGCACCCTTCTGGGGCGGATTTGATGGTCTAAATATTAGAGTACCAGATCCCATGTATAATAAGGGGATGTCTTCTACTTCTAATTCGGAAAATAGCTACATCTATAATAGCATCAAGAGAGCTATCGATACTGTAGCCGACCCCGAATCGCTGGATATGAACCTCTTGTGTATGCCAGGGCTTACCCTCGATTCTCTTACGAATCATGTGGTAAACGTGTGCGAGGAAAGAGCAGACACCATGGGAGTGATAGATTTGGCTGACGTTTATATTCCGCCACATGAGCAGTATTATTCCAATAAAGCGAATCGCGTTGGCACAACGCCGACTAACGCCGCTACCGCCCTCAAGAATAGGCAAATTGACTCCAGTTACGGAGCGACTTACTATCCATGGCTGATGGCGCGCGATGAGCCTACGGGCAAGCCTGTATGGATTCCGCCTAGTGTGGCCATGCTCGGTGTGTTTGCTAGCTCCGAGAGAGCATCACAGCTTTGGTTTGCGCCAGCAGGCTTTAACCGCGGTGGCCTTTCCGAAGGAGCAGGTGGACTACCGATTTTGAGTGTATCCGAGAGGCTTACTTCTAAGCAACGAGACTTGCTTTATGAGTCTAATATTAATCCGCTTGCTTCCTTCCCCTCTAGTGGGATTGTAGTGTTCGGACAGAAGACACTCCAGGTGCAGGCGTCTGCGTTGGATAGAATTAATGTGAGACGACTCGTCATCTTTATGAAGAAGAGAATTTCTATTCTGGCCACCAGGGTATTGTTTCAGCAAAATGTTCAGGCTACGTGGACAGTCTTTAAGGGACTTGTTGAGCCTTTCTTGGCCAACATGGTTACTACATATGGTATCACAGACTATCGTTTGGTTCTTGATGAGTCTACAACCACCCCCGATCTGGTTGATCAGAACATTTTGTATGCTAAGATTATGATTAAACCCGCAAGAGCAATCGAATTTATTGCAATTGACTTTGTCATCATGAGTACGGGTGCCTCATTTGATGATTAAAAAGAGAGGAGTTTTCCTTTCTTATACTATTTAAATTAGAATAAAGGAGAAATTTAAATTATGGCATTTTGGTCCACCATTCACGACGATTCGAGGATCCACAAGGATCCCAAAAGAAAGTTTCGATTTGTAGTATCATTTAATAATATGGATACCGCTGCAAAGGATGCAGGCAGTGAAGGCACCGTGAGCAATGAACTGTGGTATGCCAAAACAGTTAACAAGCCATCGTTTACGATTAATGCAGCCGAACATAAATATCTAAATCATACGTATTACTACCCTGGCAATGTTACATGGAATGAAGTAACACTAGCTCTGGTGGATCCTACTGACCCCGACGTTGGGGGCTCTTTCGCAGCTTTTATACAAAACTCAGGTTATCTCATTCCCGGTGCCACAGTCGAAGGCACCTCTACCATTTCAAAGTCCAAAGCAGTTGAGGCTTTGGGGACAGTTAAGGTCATACAATTGGATGCCGACGGCGCCCCTATTGAAACGTGGACAATGTGGAATTGTTGGATTTCGGATGTAAAATTCGGAGATTTGGAGTACGGCGCCGATGATTTAACTCAAATAGATGTAACACTCAAATATGATTGGGCCCAAATTACTGCGGCAGATGGTGCCAGCAATTTCTTTGAGGTATCAGGCGCATAGTTAACAATTTTAAAACAAGAGGTGTAAATTGTCAAGAAATAAAGAACGTCTAGGAGGCGTTCAAAAACCGGACACAGGGCCCCCGCCCGCTGCGATGCAGCAAACACAGGCGGAAGGGTTTTCCTTCGTTGTTCCCACAGAATTTGTAGAACTACCTTCGGGTGGAAAATATTACGCTGAAGACCATCCCCTTCACAATGCTGAGAGTATCGAGATACGTCAAATGACAGCAAAGGAAGAGGACCTTCTTACGTCGAGAACTCTTATTAAAAAAGGGGTTGCTCTAGACCGGGTTATTAAAAATATAATTGTAGATAGAAGGATCAATCCGGATACTCTTTTAACGGGCGATAGAAATGCTATTATTATTGCTACACGAATAACTGGATATGGTCACATATATGAAACAAAAGTTTCCTGTCCTAATTGTGCGGCCCAGCAACAGTACAGCTTTGATTTAACCGAAGCGACGGTTTACGACGGAGCCGATCCCGACGAAGACGATCAAGTTAATGATCATGGGGATGGTACTTTTACTACAACGCTGCCCCGAATTAAGCTGCCGGTAACTTTTAGACTACTTACAGGAAAAGATGAACGGTCGTTGATGGCGGGTATGGAAACAGATCGTAAAAGGAAGAATGAACAGAGTATTACGCGACAACTACGGAATATGATTGTTGCGGTTGATGGCCAAAATGCTCCGCAAGTAATTGATTACTTGGTAGACCATCTTCCTTCAATGGATTCGCGCCAACTACGTATGTGTTACAGATTGGCTGCTCCTAATGTGGATCTAACTCAGCATTTTGAATGTGCCGAATGTGATTTCGCGCAGGATATGGAGGTCCCGCTTACAGCGGACTTTTTTTGGCCTGACCGATGAATATATGGAGAACGTCTATGAGCAGTTCTTCTTTTTAAAATACTCTGGTGGATGGTCGTTTTCTGAGGCTTATAATTTGCCTGTTGGATTGCGCAAATGGTTTGTCGAGAGATTAATAAAACAATTAAAAGACGAACAAGAAGCAATCGAGAAAGCGCAGAAGAGCGGTGGTAAGAACAGCAGCACGCATACCTTAACACCGAATAATCAACCAACAATGCCACGAGGAATGAATAAGTCCGAAGGACAGGGAAGAACGTAATCCCTGTCTTTTTTTATGATAAACTAATTAACTTAGAACGATCTAAGGGAATATGTGTATGGGCGTAGACGATGCCGAACTTCAACAAATTATTAATGCGATTAAAGAAGGTTTTAAAGAGGGAAAAAGAGACGCGGCAAAGCCCGGTTCTGGCGAAGATCTCGGACCCGGCAGATTTGCTGGCAAATCGGTTGCAGATGTTATTGGGGATTGGGAGGACTTTAATGAAGTTGTAGAAAGACAAAAACAAGTTTTCAAATCGCTGAAAGAATTTACGCTAGATTATTCTGCCGGCATTGACACGTTAGATGAAGCGGTGAGCAGATCGAGGACGAACCTAGGCGCCTGGGTGCGTAGTCGCGAAGAAAATCAAATTTTAGCTGATCTCGAATTAGAATCTCTACAAAAACGAGAGCAAGCTCTTAATGCACTTATTACAGCTAAGCTGAAAGAGGGCACCGACAAATCAGAAATTTTGAAGTTGAAAAAAGTATTAAAACAAGTTAAAGAACAACGCAAAGGGTATAAACTCGCAACTCAATCCACAGAAAAGATGGGCAAATCCATGAAGAGCATGGTTAAAAGTTTTGGGGGCGCTGATGGTCTAAAGAACATGCTTAATACTGATAGCTTAGTGAAAGGATTTGGAAATCTAAAGTCTGTTATAGCTGGAGGCTCTGGATCTATGGCTTTATGGATTCAACAAGCATGGGCCGCAGCAGGCCCTGCAGCTATAGGAGCACTTCTCGATGCGGTAAAGGATTTGGTATTCGAATTGGTCGATCTGGAAAATGCCTTTCGAAAAGCCACCGGCGCATCTGCCGAAATGGCGAGAGGGATAACAGATGTGTATGGCGCCACACGACAATATGGGGTGACGACTAAAGATGCATCGGCCTCCACCGCCGCACTGTATGGTACTTTTACAGACTTTACCATGGTAAGCAAAGAGGTTAGAAACGATTTAGCAGCTACAGGTGCCGTAATGGCAAAGCTTGGTGTTTCTACTGAAACTTATGCGAAAAGCGTCCAAGGTACGACCAAGATGTTTGGAACGGCGGCACGTCATGGCGATGAAGTGATGTTGGGCATTGCTGCTCATGCCATGGATATAGGTGTAGCGCCCAGCCAAATGACTAGTGACTTCGCGAATATGACACCTAAGTTAGCTAAATTGGGAACCACTGGAGAAAAGGCATTTAAAGATCTCGCCAGAACGGCGAAGATTACGGGCCTAGAAATTGGCAAATTGCTTCAGATCACTGATAAATTTGACACCTTTGAAGGAGCCGCCACACAAGCGGGTAAATTGAATGCTGCCCTGGGAGGCAACTTTGTAAATGCAATGGATTTGATGATGGCGACCGATCCCAATGAACGCTTTGGGATGATTCGAGATTCCATTCTCGACGCGGGACTTTCTTTCGATAGCATGTCCTATTATCAGACACAATTTTATGCGGATACATTAGGCTTAGCAGACGCCGGCGAATTGGCGTTGGTCATGTCCGGGAACATGGAAGCTCTCGATTCTAGTATGGGAAAAACTCAGAAAGATTACGAAAACATGGCTAAACAAGCAGCCGCTTTTCAATCCATCCAAGAGAAAATCAATACGCTACTCTATAATCTTATTCCTATTATTACGCCGGCGATTGACGCGTTAAATAAATTTTTGAACATGTTGGTGGAGAATGCCAATGCAGTAAAATATCTAGTCGCCGGCATGTTGATATTGGTGGGCGCAGTAGGGGCACTTGTGATTGCGCTTTCCATTTTATTTGGGCCCGTTAGTTTAACTGTGGGTGCAGCGATGGCTGTTCTATCGGGAATATTATTAGCTTTTACGGGGCTTTTTATTGCAATTCCGGAAACAATGACTGATCTTTGGGATAGTTTATATGGCGTGATAGAGCCACTTGCAGAGCCATTCATGATCATGCTAGAAACATTCGATTTGCTTTCTAAAGCAATGAAAGATTCAAGCGGAGAATTAACGGGGTGGGGCAAAACCGTGGAGTTGGTGATAAATGTCATCCGCGGCTCGCTTGTGCTTCTATGGGAAGTCATAGCGTTTGGATTTAAAGTGCTAACTCCCATAGGCTGGGCAGTGACGGCATTAGTGCTTGCTTTTAAGACCTTGGGAAGAGTGCTAGAGGATTTTAATTTATATTTAAAAGGAAGCATTTCCGGCGCCGAATTGTTTGGCAGAACACTACTCAACACCCTTCTTTTTATCCCCTATTTGATTGCTGATGCTTTTGATTATTTATTTGGAGGCCCACTCCAGCGCTTCATTGGCATCTCAGGAGATCTGTCCGGGGGATTTTATAAACTGGCTGATGCTGTTGATTGGCTGAAAGAGAAAATCATGTTTTTCGCAAAAAGGGCGATCCCCTGGCTGCTGGACATGTGGGATAATTTAATGCAAACAATGTTTAAAGAAGAAGTAGCCTCTACGCCTCTGGAGGCTTTGATGGAAATGGCCTCCGCCTTCGCTGACATAGGAAAAGTTATCTTAGCCTTGATTAGTCCTGTGGGATTATTGGTAGCAGCATTTACAAAACTCACCAGTGTTCTGTTCTCCGGGGAAGGAGGCACGGGCATCTTAGGAGGCATTGTAGATGGCGTGGCCGGAATCGCAGGAGGGCTCGTAACGGGCGCCACAAGCCTTGCAGCCGGCATCGTTGGCCCTATCAAAGACACCTTAGTGGGTGCCGCTGAGACGGCGTTCGGAGCCCTCGTGGGGCCCGCTGAGACGGCGTTCGGAGCCCTCACTGGCGTTAAAGATAAATTAGCTGCAGGCTTCGGAGAAATGGCAACGGGCCTCCAAGAATTAGGTGGCGGATTTATTGATATGGCTACAACCATTGGCTCCGGAATAAAAGATAGACTTGGAGAAATGGCAACCGGCGCACTAGATATGGCGACCGGAGTAATCGGAGGATTAAAAGATAAATTGTTTGGAGGTTTAGACTTGGGCAAAGTTCTCCCGTCGCCCGACACCTTTCTTTCAATTGCATTAGCTATTGGGAAAATTGCGGAAGCCATCATAAGTATTCCAACATCTAAAGCGGTCTCCTTTGTAACGCTAATGTCAACAGTAGGAGAGGTTGCCACCGCAGTTGAGACAGAGACCATGGCCACCACCACTACCAACGCAGCCGCAATAGGAACGAGCATGATTAATAATGTAACGGCAAATGCAGCACCCACTCAAGTTATAGTCAACAACCCAGCGCCCAATCAACAAAAAGAAGAACAAACAAAAGTAGTAGTAAAGCTTGATGGTGCCGATGTGGCCGCTTTCCTCAAGGGGGAAATAGTGGAAACGATGGGCATGAAAGCTCTACAGGGAATTTTAGGGATGTAAGCCCCTGAAGGAGATAAGATGTCAGATTTTACATATAATAAATATGATCCGCGTGGTTCCGATTTTGAACCATACGTTGATACGACTGATGCGCTAGCTAATAATTATGAACAAGTAATCTCGTTCCGACATGTGCCCACGAGCCATGACGTATATTTTAAAGCATTTATTACAGCATACAATGAAACCTATAGTAGCGATTGGGCTAGCGAGGCTGTTTATGGACGACCAGATCCTATCTATCTTTTTAAAAATACGACTCGACGCGTTACTCTGGCCTTCAAGGTACCGGCAGCTAGTGAAGGAGAGGCCTACAATAATCTGGGAAGAACACAACAACTGTTGTCCTTTTTATATCCTCGATATAGTGATGTGGAAAATGCTCAAACTATATCTCAGGCCCCTTTAATTCGTTTAAAAGTTATGAATTTGCTCCAGAAAGCGGACGAGAGTGATACATTAGTGAATTGGGATCAGCTAACACCATCGGATATGTTTGAGCTATACACTAGTTCCAATAGTTCGGATAATGGACTCTTGGGTGTTATAACCAATGTGAATATAGATTATCATTTAGGAGATGATATTGGCACTCTCGTCACAGGCCCCAATACCATCTTGCCCAAGCTCTTAGAAATCACTGTGGACTTTAATGCCATCCATGAACATCCTTTAGGGTGGGATGAAGATGATAACTTCTCTGCGGTTTTCCCATATAATGTTAAAACGGAAGGAACTCTCATCACTTATGGTTCCGAAAGCGAAGGATCTACGGATTCAGCGGCCGCCAGTGGGGACAATGAAGCCGCGGCAGACGAAGATGCCGCAAGCCTCGCCCCCGTATTAGATGAACGTTTTGTCGAGGGAACGAGCGAGTGGGACTATGACAAGGTCTTTCCGGAGGTGCCGTACGGCATCGATGATAGCGAATACGACCAATGACTAGTGAAGAGGAGCTAAATTATGTCGAGATACACTAACAAAAAGAAATTAATTAACGCTAGCGAATACTATGAACCCTTGAGAAAAGGAAGGGGGCTGAGAGCTATAGAACAATATGCGACAATTATAATGAAATATCCCACCGTCCGAGAACGTGCTAAATTAATGAGCAATACGCATATATGGAAATATGGAGATCGTTATTATAAACTAGCCCATCAATACTATGGAGATTCACGTTTATGGTGGATTATTGCATGGTACAATGCCAGGCCTACCGAAGTAGATATTTCTTTCGGCGATGTAATTCGTATTCCTCTCAATGTGGAAAACGTTCTTAGAGTTTTGGGATATTAAAGAGGAAATATAATGGCGGAAACGATATTAGTTTATTCTCAACTTGTAGTAGACGAACATTACGTCTGGCGCGGTGCGCCCGAAGATAAAGGCTCTCACTATACGGTGCATATGCAAACCGTCGTATCTCTTCCGGACCAGAAGTCCGAAGAGAAGGTAACTGTCTGGGTGAAGCAGGATGTAAGCCAAGCTGATTATGATGAACTTCTTGCGCAGATCAAGACCGGCTACCTCTCTGACGCGGCGAAATCCCGGGAGGTGATCGCTGCGCTCTCGCAGTATACGGACAAGGGTGAAGTAGAAATAGATGATACAATTGATATAGATTTCAATAAGGATACAGTGGAACACGCCGCCGAAGAGGCGCTCACAGGGCTGGCCGATGCAGCCCTCGCGGCAGATCTGAAGGAGGCCGCTGACCGGGCCCACGCACGTCGTGAGAAGCAACGTGCCGCAGATAAGAAGAAGTCAGATGCAGCCCAGGCGGCCGCCAAAGCCGCCCAAGATAAAAAGGATGAAGAACTAAAAAAAGAATTAGGAGAGACTCGCATTGCTTATCGGGAACAATGCGTACTGATGTCCCAAATTATTCGTCTCTCCACTTATAAAAATGCTATGGAAACTGCAGCAGCCTGGAGCAAGCCCGCACCCTACCCGGCCGGCGCCGGTTACAACGCATCGCTACAAATTCAGGGAGAGCCATATGGATTTATTAATAAATTAACTCAATATCCCAACTACAAACGTTTTTTTGGTATGACGAGTGCTGAAATATCTAATATGGTACCAATGATTAGGTTATTTAAAATTTCCCAAGATAGCGATGGGGAACAAAGAGAGGTGGAGTTAGCATTCCAAACCCATGCAGCCGGAAGCATATCGGAATCCGACACAACTAGTATACAAAACTTTATTAAAGACAAAAACAAACGCGGTTTTGGAGTGGGGGTTAAAGACTTTACATTTTCTTATGTAGGAACCACTCCGTTTGCTGCCAAAAAAAGTATTGAGGCGAAGTTGACATTGTTTGCCAATGGCTTTGATGAACTATTAATGTGTCGTGGACTGGGAAAGTGCGATAGCAACAGCTTTGAGGATCGCGCCGGCTCTTATCGATATGCGGACCTGGCTCTCAAAACCGGAGGAAAGAATTTGTCTTCGGCCCAGTTAAAAATTGAAGACGCCGAAAAGAATCTTCCTAAACTTCAATTTATTTTAAAAGCTGTTATTGGATGGGCCATTCCGAAAAATATTCCTAGCGTAGATGAAAGTGAGTTGCTAGAGGCTATCAATAATTCATACATAACACTTTATCTTACGCCGACTATCCATGAATTTAAGATTGATGATCAAGGTCAGGTAGCATTTACAATTAATTATCTCGCGTATGTTGATGATTTTTTTGATCAACCCAACTTTGATATTTTTGCCGATCCTAAAATCGCAGCCAAACAAATCTTACGAAGACTTATATTCAAAAGACTATCTAAGGATTGTGAACCTAGTGCGATTAGTGAATTAAAACAATCTCAAGCAGATGCCATCAATAAAGAAAAGAAAGACAACCTTAAGGCGTTGAGCGTAAAGTTGGTAGAAGCCCAGCGCGTAAGGTATCTTACGATGTCGCAAGACGACATGACAAAGTTTATGGGGAAGGGGGTATTTTTCAATCCCGAATCGATTCAACTTAGCAATCCCGATGGTAACCAAACTAATATAGATGCTCTCGGTGCAGCTATATCCGAAACAGTGGAGGAGGCTACCAAGGAAGAGACCACCGAATCTCCCAATGAGACGGCTACTGATAGCAGTGCCAACGAAAGTAAGTTTTCTAAACTAATGATGGATCCGGAAACTGTGGTAATACCCTATTTTTATATTAGTGATTTAATAGATGTTGTACTAGGAGGAATTGATCAGCGACTATCGGGGGTGGGCCCGGCACTAACTACCGAATGGGAGGCCATGTCTACTGGAGAACTCGCCGATCTTGCAACCAAAGTAAATATCGAGGAAGATGATCTAGAAGTGGACCAACGCTTATTAGCCAAATTTGAAAGGCAATATAAAAATCTGCGAGTAGTATTGGGTCCTTTAGAAATTGTGGATCCCCGCACCACCCAAAGTAGTTTTATTAGTTTTGGCGATCTGCCGGTTTCATTAAAATATTTTATTGAGTGGCTCACTGACAAGATGCTCAAAAAAGAAGAAGAAGAATATTATCTTGGACGCTTTCTAAATGAATTTTTTAATAATTTAGTTCGCAACTTCTTAAATGACGACACCTGTTTTAAATTGACGAGTAGCCAACGAGTACGCCTACAACAAATTGTTTTAACTTCATACCCCACTGACCCCGACTTAGATGAGATTAGCGAAGAAATTATTGCCCAAGGAGGCACAAGAGTAGACATGTCTAAGTTTCCTGAAAGCAGAATGCCCCTCTTGAATATCTCGGGCCCCAATGCCTTCCCCCTCTATACTCAGCCAGCGGGAGAAGAAAAAAACTATTTAATCTTTTTTGCGGGCCGTGTGCAGCCCTTAGAATTCATGCAAGGCCACCGCGAAGATTGGATAGATGGGAACGGAGTAGTGCAAATGGGAGATGAAAGTCGAGGAATTTTTCATTATTTAAATGGAAGAGACCGCGGCCTCATCAAGAAAATTGCCCTCTCTAAAACGAGTGCTAAATATTTAAAAGAGGTTAGATTTGAACAAGATGGGTATGATGGGCTCCAACAATTACGGGAAGTATATGACGTGACTGTTGACACATTCCCTATTGTCACAGCGTTTCCCGGAACATATATTTTTGTAGACCCACGCGGGTTCGCTCCCAATACGGCGCAATTTGGAACTGATTCAGCTTTCGACTTGACAAAGTATGGGATTGGAGGTTATCATATGATCTGGAAATCGGATCACTCCTTTGGTATTGGTCGCGCCGAATCAAAAATTTATGCTAAATGGGTAGCCGAGATAGCTTATGAAGCCGAACAAGACGACCACCGATCCACCGATGGAACAGTCACGGACACCCCTGCCAAGTGTCTTGCCGTTAAAACGGCGGCCGAAGGAGCCACCGATGCTTCTACGGGCACCGCGCCCACTAGCGATGAAGGGGAGCCAGCGGATAATGTGGCTACACCATAACTTAAAGCAAAGGAGATAAATAAATGTCAAGTGATTTTGCTAAATCTAACGGAGAGAGCGCGCGCCAACTATTCTTTAAAAGAAACAACTATCTCTTGACGGCCCAAGATATTAATGGATCTGCGAATTTGGTGGACTTTAATTTTGGAGAGAAGTTTTTTTATGGCAGAGTGGATCGTTATTTTATTCCTATCTATTTTAATGAACGCCGTCACACTTTAAAATCGTATGAGGGAAGTAATCAAAAATCTGGAGCCCCCCTACGAGGTGCTGGATTTGTGGTAGATGCGTTTAGTGCGCTCGCCCAACAGTTTAAAAAGTGTGCAACCACCCGTAAAATTAGTGCAAAGGATAAGTATCTGAGCAATTTACAAGTATACAAAGGATATGAAGATCCCCTCGGAAATTATGGGAAATATTTCGAGATGCTAAAAGGGGTATACTTGGCCCAATTTAGAAAAAATAGTATAACTTTTCCCGACTTTTTCACCTTTATTGAACATCTCATGAACTATATAAACCTCACTGCGCAGAAGTATCCTTTTACGTTCCCCGCATATTTAAAGAGTCGCATTAGTCCTATTACCTATTCGGGATTGGCGGTGGAGATAGCGGATTTAGATCCCACGAACGATGAGGATAAAATAAATGATTTTGTGAGCAGCCTCAATTGGGATTTTTATGTGAATGCGTGCAAGAATTATGGTTTTATGATAGATAAATTTATTCCCTGGCGCCTGGTGGCAGATATTGGATCTGCTCCTATGATTGAATATGCGAAACAATATTCCTTATTATCTTCTACTGATAGAATTTTAAACAATGCCTATGAATATGCACATCAAGATTATTATATGAAATTTAAATATTATCTTTTAAATCTGTATAACACCCTGAAAATGACGCAATATCTGGTTTACGAAGATTGCAAGGGGGCCACCCTCTCTCATGTGATTACACCTAAAACCTATTCTGTTGATCAGTTGGATAAAGTTTATGGAGAAGAACAATTTCTTAAATTATATTTTCGCATTCGGTTCTTAGAAGAACAATCTCAATTTACCGCAGAACACATGGCGCGCCTAATTGATGATAGTTTAGAAGTTTATCAAGCCCATGATGTACGGCGAAGTTTATATATTTTTGAAAGAATTCTTAATAAACCATTTGACTATTCGGGCTCATTGAGTTATATTATTAAACAGATGGATGCAATAGATGAAGCGGAGGGTCTTTGATATTCCAAACACTCGATGATAAAAATGAATGTGTGGGTATCTATGTAGGAGGAAAGCTTTACTTTGAATCTTCTCCTACAGATCTCACACAGACCTGGAAATACACCGGTTCGCTGAAAGACAAAGATATAGAATATGCGTGGTTGTATGCGCAGGGCCGCAGCCTTGAACAGGCCGCACCAGATGAGATCTTGCCCGAACTGGTGAAAGCACAGCGCCGATTTAGTGCGTATATGAAATCATTTAGAATTGCTAAGATTAATATGCGCGAACATTGTATTTTTGATCTTGTACCTGCAGATTTCTTGAAACAATTTTGTGAGATTAAAAATAAAATTACCGAACACGTGTTGGAGAATTACGAGAAGCCGGAAAACTATGAACATTTAGACGGGGTGCAGCGTTTATTGTACAAGATTAAATATCAAAACTTAAACATTAATAATGAAGGTTGTAAAAACTTGTTTTACAGAACCCGTGATCGAGAGAAAATAAAGAATCTCCTTGACAGTCATTGTCATGTTGATTATAATCTTTTTGGAACAGTGACAGGACGCCTGACCACTAACCCCGAGTCTCTTCCTATACTTACAATGAGGCAAGATTACCGAAAAATCATCAAGCCTTGCAATGATTATTTCTTATCTTTAGACTATAATGGGGCAGAAGTGAGGACGTTTCTGGGGCTTTCTGGTATGCAACAACCCGGAAGCGATATACACCAATGGAATGTGGATAATATATTTAAGGGAAAAATAGATAGAGACATTGCAAAAACTGTCTTTTTTGCATGGCTCTACAATCCTGAGTCTAAGACACTAGAAGGAGATCTATACGATAGAAAAAAACTACTTACCGAGTGGTATAAAGATGGCAAGATTAATACACCATTTAAACGAAGTATCAGAGTTGTTGAACAGAAGGCGTTTAATTATTTACTGCAAAGTACAACGGCGGATATTGTTTTGGAAAAAGCTGTTGCTATCGATCAACTTCTGGAGAATAAAAAATCCTTTATTTCGCACATCGTTCATGATGAGATTGTAATTGACCTGGCCGATGAAGAAAAAAACTTAACCCCGACAATCAAACAAGAATTTGCTAAAACTCGCTATGGAGAATATCTGGTCAATCTACATGCAGGCAAGAACTATTTTGATCTTAAGGAGTTAAAACTATGATTTCTATTGTAGGGTTAGGCAATGCTGCATCTGCTATTGCAGCCAATTTTAAGAGCGTTACCAATTATAATGTATTTGTGTTGAACGATAAAGTGGGACGCTCTTCCAAATATAAGTTTAAATTAAAATCATATTTCAAGCCCGAAGAATACGAAGAAAATATTCCCGACCTTAAAAAGTTTTTTAGCAATCTTGATCCCCACGTGGAGTTTGTGATTGTGGGGTCATCTTATAGTTCTAATTATTCTTTAGGAATTTTACAACAGCTTCGAGATAAAAGAGTTGATGTAATCTATGTGAAGCCCGATATTGAACTATTAACGGGTGTTCCAAAGCTATTGGAAAATATGGTATTTGGAGTGCTCCAAGAATATGCACGTTCGGGTCTGATTAATTCATTGACTCTGATATGTAATTTAAAATTAGAAGAGATAATTCAGAATGTGCCGGTTAAAGAATATTATAATGTTTTGAATAATTCCATATATTCCACAGTACATTATTTAAATTTTTTTGAACACAACGAACCAGAAATTGGCCTCGTCGCAAAGCCATCGGAGTTATGTCGCATTAGGACAGTAGGAATTCTCGACATGCAAACTCTTCAAGAAAAATGGCTTTTTGATCTTGACGTAGAGAGAGAACTATGTTATTATATGTGTATCAATAAAAAAAGATTGGAGGAAGAAGGAGGCTTACACCGCAAGATTGTGGGACTCTTGAAAGAGAAACCAAGAAACGCCTTTCGGAAAATTTCATATGCTATATATGAGACTCCATTAGAACAAGATTTTGGGTTTGTCGTGGCCCACACAAACACGATACAAACAAATAAAACTCTTGACAAGCTAACGTCAGAGTGATATATTAGATATCAAGGAACGCTTGATATACTTTACCCAATATAAAGGAGAAATAAATATGGGAATCGACATGGAGCTTATGCGCCGCAAGCTCGCATCATTGCGCGGTGATAATAGTGATAGTAGATCGTCTGTCTTTTTTAAGCCAGACAGTGGTGATACGGATATTCGTATCATCCCGACGAGTGACGGTGATCCACTCAAGGAGATGTCCTTCCACTACAATGTAGGAGAACATCGTGGGGGCATCCTNTGTCCCAANCGCAANTTCGGGGAACACTGTCCGATTTGCGAATTCGCTTCTGCNTTATGGCGNGAAGGAGTGGATAANAATGACGAGGAAAGCAAGAAGTTGGCTAAGTCCCTCTTCGTGCGNCAACGTTATTTCTCGCCCGTGGTGGTACGCGGACAAGAAGAAGACGGAATCAAGGTCTATGGATANGGAAAGAAGGCATATGAACTTCTTCTCGGATACATTCTTGANCCNGAGTATGGTGATGTGACCGATATTAATGAGGGCACTNACATCACCCTTACNTATACCAAGGCTGATAAGCCAGGTGCTTATCCCCAAACAAACCTGAAGATGCGNCGNAANACGTCGCCNCTNTTGGAAGACGCCGATGCGATCCCCGCCCTCCTTGATCGTATGCCTGATTTTGATGCACTATTCGAGCGTCTTACCCCAGAACAGGTTAGCGCCATTCTGGATGCACAACTCGCAACTGATAAGAGTGCGGAGGGTCGCTCTTCCGAAACCACCAAGTTCGGTGGTAAGAAGAAGGGAAGTGATGTAGACCGCGCTTTTGATGAGTTGATGACGGGTTAAGGTTTGTTCCCGCAGGGAGGCACGGGGAACAGGTGCCTCACATTTTTATAAGGAGAGCAAAATGGAAAAGAAATATACTGCCTTAAAGCACAGAGAATTTTATTCTCAGAAAACAGAAATACGTATCGAACCTAGAGTATACCGAGGTTCGAAACCTTATTTAGATATTCGGGAATATTTTTGGAATGGGAAAGAAATGCAGCCTAGCAGGAGAGGGATTACTATTCCTGAAGATGAAAAAGATCAGTTTTTAAAAGCGATCACCGAACAGTGCAAAAAGTTATAAGGAGAGCCAATGGCTAAGAAAACAAAGCCAGGTCGTGTAGCAATGCAGGATCTAATGAAGTTAGTAAATAAGAAAGCAGGTAGAAATGTCGCCCACGATTTAACGGGCGAGAACCCCACCGAAGTAAAAGAATGGATCCCCACAGGGTCGCGATGGTTGGACTCAATCATCTGTCGTGGGAAGATTACAGGCATTCCTGTTGGAAAGACAACAGAGATTGCCGGACTTGAAGCAACAGGCAAGTCATACATGGCCGCACAGATCGCAGCCAACGCCCAGAAACAGGGCAAGATTGTCGCCTATTTTGATTCCGAGTCCGCCATAGACCCTACATTTTTGGAGCGAGCAGGATGCGACCTAGGNCGCTTAATGTACNTCCAAGCAACGTCTGTCGAGTTCGTNTTNGAGACGATTGAAGACCTNNTGNCNGCGACNGATGATCAGTTNGTTTTTATCTGGGACTCGCTAGCNTTTACNCCNTGNGTNTCNGATGTTGAGGGAGATTTTAATCCNCANTCNTCNATGGCAATGAAGGCACGCATCCTTGCAAAGGGNATGTCAAAGCTGACGATTCCTATTGCGGACAAGCNNGCCACTTTTATTGTNTTGAATCAGTTGAAGACCAACATTCCNCAAGGGCCGAACGCACGCATNATAGCAATGACNACNCCNTACCTCACNCCTGGNGGAAAGGCGATGCACTATTCGTACTCGCTACGGATTTGGTTNACCGGNCGCAAGGCTAAGAGTTCTTTCGTCACCGACGACAAGGGCTTTCGGATTGGATCGGAAGTNAAGGTNNGNNTGGAGAAGTCACGCTTNGGAACACANGGNCGGTCGTGTACCTTCCGTATTATGTGGGGNAACGAGATTGGTATTCGAGATGAGGAAAGNTGGTTNGATGCTGTTAAGAGTTCGGACTGNCTNTCGAGNGCTGGGGCGTGGTATACGCTGGCANTGCCNGAGGGNTACGTCAAGAAATTCCAACCATCAAAATGGACAGAATTAATTTCNANTGATATTGAATTTAAAGAGCACGTCATACGTCTAATGAATGAGGAGGTTGTNCAGAAGTTTGATCGTCGGGAAGGAGATGCACAATCTTTCTATACCGACCCNGNNGATCTGTCGATCCCTTTAAACGCAAAATAAAATAGGAGAAAATAAATGTTTAAGAAACTGATTCCAGTTATCATCATGGCCCTGCTGGGCACCAACACCGCCCAAGCGGCAACTGCTTTCGATGTAGGAGCCCACGGTCCACTGGCGACGTTGTCACTAAAGACTGGTCATAATCACAAACCACATCACAAGCCACACCCACACCCCAAGCCGCGACCAATGCCGCATCCACCTACGAAGACGCAGGTGATTGTCGGAGGAATTGTAACAGGGGTGATTGTAGTGGCCGTAGTGGCAGTAGTGCTAGCCAACAATCACGGGCATGCTGATGCCTCTGAGCCTGCAGAGCCGAAGCCACGCGCTGATACAACGAACGAAACGGAGTCGGAGGCTCCGGAAAATAAACCACCAAAAGAGTGAATAAAACAAAAGTTCATTCGTCTAATATATACATGTAAGGAGAAATTAATATGTTGAATACTTTTATGCTAATGCTAGCACTGACCCTCAATCCTGCGGCTGCTCATTCAAAGAGCACCAAGAGTACGAAGAGCAAAAAGAGTCACTACCACAAGACTCATGTTCGGAGTGTGCCCCGGGTGAAGGTGGTCACTCATTACCCACGAACGATTCATAGCGGTCATGTATGGGTGTGGAAGTGGCAACCTGCGCACGAGGATAAGCATGGTCATCACATTCGAGGAAAGTGGGTGTGGACCTTGAAGTAATAATTCAAGAAACCGCTTGACTCCTACCTCCCAGTAAGTTATAATTATAATCTATTGGGAGGTTTTCCTTTGGGAAATGTACAATGTAGTCCGTGTGTTGAATACGATACACAAGATCCAGATCGGTATCATAAATATAAAGGCAAAATCCGTCGTTATATGGACCTAGCTAAGAGAGTGGCCACCCAATCTGACTACCCCGACTATAAACATGGCGCAATTCTTGTGAAAGGCAAGAGCGTGAGGAATACCTCTCACAATAAAGGGAGTTATTGCTCTTTTGGAGATCGTTTTAGGTTGAAGGAGTATGGCACAGCCACACTACACGCAGAGATAGGAGCAATCCTAGGAGTTGATCGCACAGTCACCGAAGGCGCAACTCTTTACGTGGCGAGAGTAGGAAAGATAAATGACTTTCGTTTAAGCAAGCCCTGTCACATGTGCCAAGCAGCTATGCGCCATGTAGGTATTAAGAAAGTAGTGTACAGTATTGATAACAATATTGTAGGGAGTTATAAACTGTGAAATATAAAGTAGGACAGTTAGTAAGAGTAAAAGATGACGTGGTCTCTGATGGTCATGGCGACTTTCTTCACACTGGTGTGTACTTTATTGGGCTTATTGTTGGGCTGCGGATCGCAGGGCTCCAAGGGATGGGTATGTATGATATTCTATGCGTAGGAGACAGGGAGTCAGAGGTGTTTTTTGAAAGTGAAATCATGGAGGTGCTACAATGAATTTTATTTTACCGTTGCTATTAGCATGCAACTACGGACTCTACCCGAGCGATAGTGAATGTCCTGGGGGTCCAGATTGTTGGTGCGCCTGGGATACTGCCCATGAATATCGACCACCGCTCGATGATGACGGGCACATAATTTGTGATACAGGAGAA
>NZAS01000048.1 GCA_002686195.1 Candidatus Pacearchaeota archaeon
CAAGAAGGAATTCGATTATTAATTTACTAGTGGAGTGGGAATTGATTACATTAGTTGATTCTCACGATTTGGAACCAGTTGCACCCATGAACCAAATCAAGATCTTACGATTTGATGAAAAGGATGAATGGGAGCTGGTTGTAAAATATAATATAGGTCGAAAGGCCTAAACCTTTGGGCGTAGGAAACGTCTAAATATACATGAGTGGTCGATTTCCGACACTCAAATTTAATTTCTTGCTTATAGGAGAAAAAACAATGACAAACTTATTTACAACAATTCAAAGCAAATACGATCCTTACTTTTTAGGATTTAACCGTGTATTCGACCAGTTGATTGATTTCGATAATCGGACTGCGAATGGTCGTGGAATCAATTATCCACCGTATAATCTAATCCAAGATGGTGATAAATATACCATCGAGCTAGCTGTTGCTGGATTTAGTGAAGATGAAATCGACATTACACATGAACCAGAACAAAGTAGAATTACAATTGAAGGATCTACGGGAGCTTCTGAGGGTACTTATTTACATCAGGGTATCGCGAATAGAAGCTTTAGTAGGACTTGGACAGTAGCTGATTCGGTTGAGGTGAAAGGTGCTGAACTTGACGGTGGTATCTTGCGTGTTGAGTTAGAGTCTGTTATACCAGAGGAAAAGAAACCCAAAAAGATTGCGATTAAAAATACGCAATTACTGAATGGGTAATCTTAGATGGGGGCCCTATAGGGCCCCTTTTCGTTTAAGGAAATATGAAAGAAAAATTTTATACCAATATCCAGCAACTTGGAGATAAGTTGTTTGTTCGCAGTGTCGAGAATGGTGAAAGAATACGAGAGGAAGTTCATGACTTCCAGCCCACCTTATTTGTTCCAGAGAAAAAATCAAAATACAAAACTATTGATGGTAAGTCAGTAGGCCCAGTTAAGCCGGGCTCTATCACGGAATGTAAAGATTTCATTAAAATGTATAATGGTGTTCCAGGCTTTGAAGTATATGGCTCAACTGAATGGGTACAACAATATATCTATGAAACTTTTAAATCTACTGACTATGATATATCTAAGGTTAGAATCTGTACTATTGATATTGAAGTCGAAAGTGAAAATGGATTTCCAGATGTAGAAAGTGTTAATGAGAGAGTGAATCTTATCACTATTAAGGATAGCCTTACTGGTAGATGTTATGTGATGGGGTTACAGCCTTTTTATACTGATAGGGATGATGTTTCATATTTGTTATGTGACGGGGAAGAAGAATTATTAAGAAAATTTCAAGAATTTTTTGTGGAGTTGAAGCCTGATATAATTACGGGATGGAATTGTAAATGGTATGATATTCCTTATCTTATTCGTAGAATGAAGACCATGTTTGATGCTAAGTTTATTAATAAGTTATCGCCATGTAATAGGGTTAAGGAACAAACGAAAAAAACGTATAGATTTGCCAAGACACAAGTACAGGATGAGATATATTATCAAATTAATGGAGTTGCTATACTCGATAGTTTAGATATGTATAAGAAATTTACTTATACTAATCGCGAAAGTTATTCACTAGATTATATAGGGAAGGTAGAGGTTGGAGAGTCTAAACTTGATTGGCATGAGATGGGATATACATCACATAGGGATGTATATTATAACGATTGGAAAACTTGGGTAGAATATAATATACAGGATGTAGAGCTAGTAGAGAAAATAAATGATAAATTGAATCTATTAGAATTGATATTACAGATGTCATATGATGCTGGTGTCAATTATGAACAGGTTTCTTCGCCTGTTGGAATGTGGGATGCTATCATTTATAAACATTTAAGGGATAAGAATATAGTTATACCACAGAAAAAAAGTGACGGAGAAAAGGTTCCGTATGAAGGTGGATATGTCAAAGATCCACAGGTAGGTGCTCATGATTGGGTAGTATCGTTTGACTTAAATAGTCTATATCCACATTTGATAATGCAATATAATATTTCGCCTGAAACTCTAATGGATACAGAAAAATTGGAGTATGAGGTAGAGGATTATTTGGAATGTAAATCTATACCAGAGTATAAAGGTCAGAATGTCACTGCGAATGGTTATTATTACAGTACTGAGAAACAGGGTTTCTTGGGTGAATTAATGCAGTGGATGTACGATGACAGAACAAAGTATAAGGACTTGTTACAGAAGGCAAAGCAAAACGGAGATGATCATTTAGTCGCGAAATATGAGACTACTCAGATGGCTCGTAAGATTGCACTTAATAGTGCTTATGGTGCGTTGGCCAATGAATGGTTTAGGTATTATGATATTAGATTAGCGGAATCCATTACAAAATCAGGTCAATTGTCTATTCGATGGATCGAGCAGGAATTGAATACATATCTTAATAGTATTTTAGAAACAGAAGATAAGGACTATGTGGTTGCTGTTGATACCGATAGTGTGTATTTGGATCTTGGAGATTTGGTTTCTAAATTTTTGGATTCAGTAGCTGATAAGGATAAAGTTGTTGATGTATTGGATATGTTTTGTCAGGATAAACTTCAGCCGGTTATAGATAAGGCTTATCAAAAACTTGCTGATTATATGAATGCATATCAACAGAAAATGTTTATGTCCAGAGAGGTTATTGCAGACAAGGGTATTTGGACTGCTAAAAAACGATACATATTGAATGTGCATGATGAGGAAGGATATAGATATACAGAACCGTATTTGAAAATTATGGGAATTGAAGCTGTTCGTAGTTCAACTCCATCTGTTTGTAGGGATAAAATTAAGGAATCTTTGAAGATAGTTTTGAGAGGAACAGAAGAACAACTTCAGCAGTATATATCTGAATTTAAGGATGAATTTTTTGAAATGAATCCAGAGTTGATAGCTTTCCCGCGGTCAGTTTCTGGAATGGATAAATATAGTTGTTCTACAGGTATCTATCAAAAGGGAACACCTATTCAAACGAAGGGCAGTTTGTTATATAATCATTGGGTTAAGGATAAAGGTCTGGATGATAGATATGAATTGATAAATGAGGGCGATAAGATAAAGTTTACATATTTGAAAGTGCCGAATGTGATTAACGATAGAGTTATATCGTTTCCTTCAAGGTTGCCTAGTGAGTTAGGTTTACAAAAATATGTTGATTATGAAACACAATTTGAAAAATGTTATATTGATCCGATTACAACCGTATTGGATACTATTGATTGGCGACATGAGAAAATCTCTACACTAGAAGATTTTTTCGGAGGTATATAAAATGAGAGTACATGAGTTGGCGAAAGAGTTTGATATTAAATCTACGGAATTTGTGGATATAGTGCAGAGTTTTGGTATTGATATTAAGAGCCATTTGAGCGGATTAGATGATGCTCAGGTATCAGACATTAGACACAAGATGAAAATTAAAGAAGAATTCAGTAATGATGAAGAAATAGCAGAGCTCAATCCGTTGGGTAATCTTACACAGGAAGAGGCTGATGAAATTATTGGTGGAGTAGAGAGTATTGCATCGGTTAAAGAGGGAGAGACTGTAGATGAATTTAACGCTCGTAGACGAGAGGAACAAAAGAACGCAGAAGCAGCTGATGTTGCTAGAAGGTTAGAGGAAGTCAGACAAGAACAACGTATCAAACTAGATAAAGCTGGTTTTTGGGGTTGGTTAAAAGGATTATTTAGTTAGGAGAAAAATGTATGGATTTTCTTTCAGATCTAGTTAAAAAATTAGATGATGAACATACTACTATTGCTGCGGAGGGTAAATCTTCCGCGGAGTTCAGTGGTACAATAGATACTGGATCATATATATTGAATGCAGCTTTGTCTGGATCATTATATGGTGGAGTGCCGAATAATAAAATTACAGCTTTTGCAGGTGAAACAGCAACGGGTAAGACATTTTTTGTGTTGGGTGTTATCAGTCAATTTTTAGAAACTAATCCTGATGGCGGAGTATTTTATTTTGATACAGAAAGTGCGGTTACTAATCAGATGATGGAATCGCGAGGTATTGATGTTAATAGAGTAATTAAATCTGAACCAGAAACAATACAGAAATTTCGACATACATCTATTCAAGTATTAGATAATTATTGTGAGCAACCAGAAGATGAACGTCGGCCAATGCTGATGGTTCTTGATAGTTTGGGTCAATTATCCTCAAGTAAGGAATTGGAAGATACAGCTGAGGGTAAAGAAACCAGAGATATGACCAAAGCTCAGGTTCTTAAAGCTGCTTTCCGTGTATTGAACTTGAAATTGGCCAAGGCTCAGGTGCCGATGATAGTGACTAATCATACTTATGATGTGGTTGGATCATATGTTCCGATGAAAGAGATGTCTGGCGGATCTGGATTGAAGTATTCTGCTTCTAGTATTGTGATGTTATCTAAAAAGAAAGAAAGAGATGGAACTGATGTGGTTGGTAATATCATTAAAGCTAAGATGCAGAAATCTCGATTATCCAGAGAGAATAAAGAGGTTGAAGTTCTGTTGACCTATGATAAAGGACTAGATCGCTATTATGGACTGATAGAATTAGGTGTATCTGCTGGAGTATTTAAGAAAGCTGCGAATAGAATTGTGTTACCAGATGATAAGAAAATATATGCGAAACAGATATATGATAATCCATCTGAGTATTTTGATAATTCGGTGATGGAAAAGTTAGAAGATCATGCCAGGAAGGTATTTCAGTATGGTAGTCCAGAAGTAGAGGAAGATTCTATTTTTGATGTAGAAGATGAGGTGGCGAATGGAACAGAGTATTGAGAAAACTATATTGGGAAATCTAGTCTATAACGAATCTTATGTTAGAATGGCTTTTCCCTTTTTGAAAACTGAATACTTTATGAATAACGATGAACAGAAATTATTTGGAATTATTGGAGAGCATATAGAGAAATATAAGAATACTCCTAGCAAGGAAGTATTGCATATAATGCTGAATGAGAGAGATAATCTGACAGAAGAAGCCTATAAGAATATATTCGGCTTAATTGATGAACTGAGATTGACAGAAGATGATAACATACAGTGGTTAATTGATACAACAGAGAAGTTTTGTCAAGAGAAAGCACTTTATAATGCATTGATGGAATCTGTTCATATTGTGGATGAAGATAATAATTCACAGGACAAAGGTGATATACCCAAGATCCTGACAGATGCTCTTTCGGTATCTTTTGATCCATCAATAGGTCATGATTACTTTGAGGACAGCGGAGATAGATTTGATTATTATCACCAGAAGGAAAGTAAAATAGAGTTTGATCTGGAGATGTTGAATAAGATCACAAAAGGTGGTCTTAGTAGAAAATCTCTGAATATCATACTTGCGGGTACTGGAGTGGGTAAAAGTTTGTTTATGTGTCATTGTTCAGCTGCTAATTTGTCTGCAGGTAATAATGTATTGTATATTACATTGGAGATGGCAGAGGAGAAGATAGCTGAACGTATTGATGCAAATTTGTTAGATGTTTCAATGGAAGATTTAACAGGACTGAGTAAGAAAAAATATTTAGAAAAGGTAGAACGGGTTAGAAGTAGGACAATAGGTAAATTGGTAGTCAAGGAATACCCAACAGCGATAGCTCATGTGGGTCATTTCAGACATCTAATCAATGAATTATCCTTGAAAAAGAAATTTACACCTGATATAATATATGTTGATTATTTGAATATTTGTTCTAGTAGTCGATTGAAAAGTGGTATTGCAAACTCATACACTTATGTCAAGTCGATTGCAGAGGAACTGAGAGGTCTGGCGGTAGAATATAATGTTCCAGTGGTTAGTGCGACTCAAACAACCAGAAGTGGATACGGAAATTCGGATGTAGAGTTGACTGATACATCAGAAAGTTTTGGACTACCAGCAACAGCTGATTTGATGTTTGCTTTGGTTTCTACTGAGGAGCTAGAGGAACTGAATCAGGTGATGATCAAACAGTTGAAGAATAGATACAATGATTTGATAATCAATAAGAAATTTATATTAGGGATAGATAGGGCAAAGATGAGATTGTATGATGCAGAGGATTCAGCACAGGATCTCATAATAGAAAAGGATGATGGTGCTGTTGGATTAGAAAAGCCGATGAAATCAGGTTGGTCAATATAACATATATACCGTTCTAGTTTTTGATTTTTATAAATATAACTAGAACGGTATTTTTATGTCTGGAGAAGGAATATGAAAAGATTTGGAGAATTTTTACTAGAAGCACACATTTTCACTGAGAAACCGTCAGAGGGTACTTTTGCAGGAAGAACATTGATAGGTTCTTCTGGGCAAGCACATATTGAAAGGTTCAGAAAGTTTTGTAAGGATTTGGGTATTGATGAAACTGATAGTTTTACTGTATCTGAAAAGACTCCATTAAGAACTAAAGTTACGGAATTGAAAATTGGTGATGGTGAGATATGTTATGATATAGGAAATAGTAAAAATGTACCAGTGCCAGCAAAGGGTGTTGTGGAATTTACTACGCCGCATTGGTGGATGGCGATAGAACATGATTCAAAAGGTATTATACATCTTGTCACCACTAGAACAGGTGTTGGTTCTATGTTTGCTAAAGGTGCAGAAGGTATTAAATGGAATGAGTCAAATCTCGAAACAGCGTCATTGATGGGTATTTATCTTAGTGTTGATGTGATAAAAAACATGCTTGATATAATAGGTGAAAATGATCAATTTGTTAAGAGAAAATTACTTGATACTTTGGATAATGAGGGCGATTGGAAATCGAAATCTGTTTCTACATTTAGAACTGTTTTGGATACAGACGAAAACGATGATAAGGGAATTTCAACTGCTGATTTAACTACAATGTGTATGTTGGCTCATGGAATGTCTATTTTTATTAATGAAAAGGTTGATTTGAGTACACCTGTTAAATTTATCCATTCCAATATAGGGAAATATTATAAAGCAGAAAAGGTTAGTGATACAATTAAGTCGGTTAAGGATAATACGGCTGATGCTATAATTTGTAATAGGGATTGGAGTGATGATTTTGCAGGTGTGCTGAGAGATGCAAAAGGTCATGAAGATGGTTATTGTACTGCTGGTAGTTATAAA
Organism: Candidatus Pacearchaeota archaeon; assembly: GCA_002686195.1. The sequence continues at coordinate 7,078 of NZAS01000048.1, forward strand.
TGGTATCAGGTTTCCTTGAAAAAGGCTTTCGGAAAAGCTCAGATGGGGAAAGTCACTTCTTTCTTAAAGGTTAAATTTGGACTAGATAGTGTTGATGCTGTATGGTCTAGTGTTTTGGATACGGCTGTTACTGAAGCAGTAAATAGTGGGTCGGATTTAGATGATCTTTTAATTGAAGGTTTATTTGGTGATATTTTATCTAAGGGTAGAGAGGTTGTTAAGAAATTTACGGATAAGATAGCTTCTGTATTGAAAGGATTTTTTAGAAGGGTACAGGGTTTCGTGAAAAAGAGAAAATCTCAACTCGAAAAACGACAAAAACGTGAGATGTCTAATGTTATTAAAGATTTAGGTTTTAGTCCTGATATTTTCAAAACACAATCAGAAGCAAAAGAGTATAGTGAGTTGTCTCAAAAAGGAAAAAGTTTAGTTAATTCGGTTAATAAAGAATTGAATGAATTATATACTAAGATTAAACCTTTAAGCTGGGTTCATATGGACGAACCTGATGAATTGAATAGTTATGTTCATGGTCAGTGGAATGAGGAAAATATGGATGCACCTTATAAACTTTTTGCAAATATCTGTGCTATTCGTGCAATGGATAATATATTATTTACATCAAGTTCAACAGAAGAAAAAATACATAATGTATTGATAAATAACCTGACTGAAATATATGCGGATATGATATTTGGTAAAACTGAATTACCTTTGTGGAAAGTGTATGGAACTGTGGATGGTACTCATCCATATGAATATATCGGCACATATGAAGATTGGCAACAGAAAAAGAAGGAAGCTCTTAGTGATGCACAATCTATAGTAGAAGAAGATGTTAATTTGGATATGGTTGCACTTAGGGCGAATAAGAATGTATATTATTATAATATAGAAAGTGCTATGTTATGGGATTATACGGATGATTTTGAATGGTCACAGAATAGAATGGGAACTAATCAGGGTGGTGAAAAAGTTTCATGGGTATTTGAAGGAACTAAGATTATTAATTCAGAAAAATATAAAGATAATTTTAAAGGTATATCCAGTGATTGATTTAACAGAAGCTAAAAACCTTCACCTNGAACATATTGAGGANGAAATTCTNAATTTTGGTATTAGTGGTGGAAGGTCTGCGATCAATTTTCTCCGATCACTGAGAGATATGTTGGCTGGTAGTGCTTCTAGTTCGGTTGATGTTACAGTAAAATGGGATGGTGCACCTGCGATATTCTGTGGTACAGATCCAGAAGATGGCAGGTTTTTTGTCGGTACAAAGGGTGTATTTTCAAAATCACCTAAAGTAGTAAAGGACTTAACAGATATTGAGAAGCTGGGGTATGGTGGTGGTCTCGCTGAGAAATTACGAGTTGCTTTAATAGAGTTGCCTAGATTGGGCATAGAGGGTGTATTACAGGGTGATATGATGTATACCCGCTCGGACATAGAAGACGCTACTATAGATGGAGTCAATTACATTACATTTCAGCCCAATACTATTGTATATGCGGTTCCAAAAGGGTCGGAACTATCAGAGAAAATTCTTTCTTCAGCAATGGGTATTGTTTTCCATACCACCTACAAAGGTGGCCCCACACTCTCTGACATGAGTGCAGAATTTGGTGTTAATTTGTCAGGAATGAACGATTCAAAAATGGTCTGGTATGTCAGTGCAGAGTATCCAGATAAGTCGGGAAAGATTACCAATACAGCCTCGGAAACCAAGAAATTGAGAGATGTATTGACTCTTGCTGGTAAGGAATTTCACACTATAGATAGCAAGATATTCGGTGAGGTTATGTCAATGGAAGAAACATATCCATCATCCGCGGTAGGGTCAAAGCTCAAGACATTCAATAATAGTAAGATACGTCAGGGTGAGGAAATAGTCAGGAACAAAGCAGTCAAACATATCGCAGAGTATCTACAATTTTTTGATAATTTTTGGGAAACTAAACTGATCGCCAAGATTAAGACAGAAAAAACACAGCAAATCAAACGTGAACAGAAAGATAAATACTTAGAGGTATTGAAGAAAAGTTCCAAGACATTAGCAGCATTAATCAAGTTTCAGATACATTTGGTCAATGCTAAGAAGTTGATTTTGAAGAAATTGAATACTGGTGCTAAGATGGATACCAAGACATTTGTAAGGACAGATAACGGATATAAAGTAGTCAATCCAGAAGGATTTGTGGCTATTGATAAAACAGGTGGAGCAGTCAAATTAGTGGATAGGTTAGAATTTTCCTATAATAACTTTAACGCGGTTAAGAATTGGGATAAATGATATGAAATTTAAAGATTTTAGACAACAGTTGAATGAACGGAGAAAGGATAGTAGAGCTGTAAGGGAGCTTCTTAGTTCAAGAGCCAAACCATATGAATACTGGTTGAGTAGGAAGTTTACATTACCATTTTGTATATCAAAACCTATGATGACCAGAATGCAAAATACTGAGACAGAGATTGAAGCATTTCATGTTACTGATATAGATTATATTGGTACACTTTTTGAGGTACAGAATAGTTCTAAATCATTATCAGTAACGACTAAGGTAGAATCAGTCAGAGATGGCGTGGTTATGATGGAAGGTGTTGAAACTGGTGGTGGGATTTTGGTTGAGTTGGTAGGTGATGTACCTTTTGCTGGTGATTCTGATATATTTACCTCACCAGATAGTCAAGGTCGTAGATGGCTTGATATATATCAGTTTGCTGGACAATTGAGTAAACGAAAAGAATATCTGGCAAATCCTGACCTACTACACAATTGGGAACTGATCTATAAAAAGACAATTCTGGAACATACCAAGGCTTTTATTAAGACTAATTGGCATGAACTATTAGATTTTGGACTCGATGGTGATCATATGGGATATGCTGTCAGATCTAAAGAATGGGCAGCTATATTTTGGATTGGTGGAGAAGGATTTAAAATTAAAGGACTAGGATCAATCTTCTCCCTCGCGGAAAAGGGTGTTGTTGATAAATTAGAAAGACATCCTGATGGTAGAGGTCTAGTAAGGAAAGCTAAACAGGCATTGTTTAAAATGACAAAGGACTTGTTTGAT
>NZAS01000049.1 GCA_002686195.1 Candidatus Pacearchaeota archaeon
AGCCGACTACGTCATCCCCCGGCTGGCGACGGGCCTGATCATCGTCTCGGAGCATCGCAAGACGCGCCGCCCGGTGGAGGTGTCGGCATGAGTACCCGCAGCGTCTCTGGAGTGGACCTGATCATCAAGCACGAGACCGAGGGGCTGGAGACCGAGGAGGAGGTCATCGCCCTCGCCCAGTTCTATCTGGATACGAGGATGTACCGGAGCGTCGGCCACGCTGGCCGATTCATCCAGCAGGTGATCGACACCTACGGCGAGGAGGTGCTGTCGTGAGTACCCTCCGCACCGTCCACCCGGTGAAGCACATCGACTACAGCCGGGACGACCGAGTGGACCACCTCTTCGTCGTGGGCGAGGCTGGCCCGACACAAGCCGACACCGCCGTACTGCTCACTGTTGCTGACACGGGGCTGGACCTCGTGCTGGACAGCCAGACGGCGGGCTGGCGTGACCGGCCTCAGACACAGGGCTTCAGCCTCACGTGGGCCGAGATCATCGCGGCCGTGAAGTCGGGAGCGTTCGGTCACAACGGGGTGGTCGGATTGACCACCGAGAGTGTCAGTACAGGAAACAGCAACGAACAGGAGCAAGCGTGAACACCAACACACCGAAGATCACCCCCAGCACGATGTACCGCCTGCGGGCCGGTCAGGGCGTCATCCGCACCACCGACACCGTGGCCTTCCATCTCGACGGCCGAATCCTCGCCTCCGAGTCCTACGAGTTCATCTACCAGCCCTATGAGCAGGACCCGACCCTCTGGTGGACGGTCAAGCGGAGCGACCCTGCGTCCGGTTGGGAGCCGGTCCCGACGTACCCGTTGAACGTGGCGGACATCTGGACCGAGATTCAGATCGTGCCCGCTACGGTGAAAGAAACCGAGGTGACAGCATGAGCGAGGTACCACAGACACACACAGAGGCGCTCACACTGGCCCTCTGGCTGGCCGTGACGGCACCAGACGAGGAGAGGTCCACACTGGCCCTCGCATTCGCTGAGAGCCTCTCTGAGGGACTCTCACTGGAGCAGGTCACCGAGGCTCAGGATGCCACGTTGGAGATGCTGGAGGTGTCGGCATGAGCGAGGTCACGAGTGGCAAGAGCCTGACCGTGATCGTCTTGGACGAGGTGGAGGCAGCGGAGTTGTTAGACCTGCTCAACCACACCCCGATCCTGCCAGACTGGCCGCGCCTTGACGAACTGGCCGAGGCACTGGAGGTGTCGGCATGAGCGGAGGACGCAGCGAGTCGGCCAGCATCGCTGGCATGGTGGACGCCGACGACTGCCGCCACTGCGACGGCAGTGGGCAGGTGGTCTGGGGTCTCTACGACACCCTCTACACCGATGACTGCGAGACCTGCGACGGCGAGGGCATGGTGCCCGCATGACCCTGACCAACGAGCAGGCCGTGGACCGAGCGATTGAGATGGTTCTGCTCAACCGGGCCTTCCACTACGCTGCCGTGGCATTCCAGTCCGAGTGCATCTGCATCGTCTGTACGAGAATGAGAGAGAGGAACAACCAGTGAGCAAGTTCATCTACGCCGAGGACACGAGGGCCGTCGTGTTCGCTGACCACAACTTCTCGGTGACCAAGCCGAATCGGCGCACCGGGATGGTGGAGGTCACCGTCGCAGACAACGACGGGAACGTCACCTCCATCGTGATGACCCAGAGCGCTGCGGCCTACCTCATCCAGACTCTGGGCGAGGTCCTGCACAGCCAACTGTTCGCCAAGGAGGGACGCAAGTGATCACCAGAGAGGTTCTCGTCGGAGGGATGGTCGGGTTCTTCACAGCGTGCTTCGTCCTCGCCCTGTTCGACTACCTCCGGTGGGAGATACAAGGCCGGAGGCGCAAGCGATGACCGAGACACACAAGGTCGTCTGTGATGCGTGCGGCGTGACAATCAACGCCGCCGACGGATGGACCGACGGATTCTTTGCGTTCTGTGGGTCGGTGTACGGGAACGGCTGCGATCAGACCGAACCGGCGAAGATCGAGGAGGGCTGACCGATGACCGACTCACCCGAGATCGTGTGGGGGTCGCCGCCGCTGGTTCGACCCGGCGAGCGGTGCCCCGCCTGCGGACGGCTACAGATCGCTGACCACCCGATCCGACTCATCATCGCCGCCGAGGTGGATGAGGACTTGCTGGAACAGGTCATGGACATGCTCTGGGAGGATGACCGAGGAAACGTCGACTGGGGGAGGCTGTGGGACGGCACCTCCAGCAGTAGCGGTATCGACGGCCATCTCGGTGACGACGGTCGCTGCTGGATGCTCCCCCCCCAGATGGACGACCCGGTGTTNGAGAAGATCAAGCGTGGCGTGCGGGCGCTCCGCCGAGACGAGGGCTGACCGATGACCGAGTACCGCACCTACTCCACGCCCTTCGGCCCGGTCAGGGCCAAGGTCCCCCAACTCGTCGTCATTCAGGAGATGGTCGCACGCCTCCGCGCTGAGGAGGAGGCGTACGTCCCGCCGGAAGACCACGGCCTCCGACAGGGTGACATCCGAGTGTGCCGACCCTTCCCCGAGGTGGAGTGGACCATGCCCGAGATGGACGACGAGGCCAACGGTGTCGGTGAGGGCTGGGTCCGAGCGCGCAACGGCTTCGGCACCCTCCAAGAGGTCCACCCCGACTGGGCCGAGGAGAAGTGGGTGCTGGTGGTCGGCATGGCCGACATCGAACACGGGGTCGTCTCTGTCCTGATGTGCGGACGGCCCGACGGGGTCGAAGAGGACTGGCTCACGGATTACGACATCATGGTCTCCGCAGAGGAGACCGGGGGACGNTGGTCGCATCCGGTCTACTGCNACCTCCGGGCACCTGTGTTCACCCACCAACTCGGTGAACTGAAGGGCCGTCTGGATGACCTGTCGATGGTCAGGGCAGCCTCGCAGGGAGCCGTCCCCGACAGGGACGTGGCCCGAACCAAAGTCGGCCTCCCACTCAGGTCCAAGGATGACCCGAGGAGGGCATGGAAGTTGGGCCTGCTGCACGTGCTGCACCGGCTGGCCTCAGGCTGCACGCAATGGCTGCTGGATGACGAGATGCCCTCAGAGGCACCTAACAGCCCCCCTGACGCCCTCTAGCCCTGCTGCGGTGTCTCTCACCGCATACAGCCCTAGAAGCGCTCACAGAGGCTCACAGACCCCTTAGAGGCTGAGACGCCTGCACAGCCACGTCAGCAGTACAGCAGACGTGGATGACGTGGTGGTGCCCACCTGTCACCAGAGGCACGCACAGGCCCACACAGAGGCTCTCAGGGCACACCAGTGGCAAGCCCCCGGCCCACAGACCAGAGGGCCAACCCACCCGGCCCAGACCTCATGCCCTCCACACCACAGGGAGAGAGAGGAGAGGACACGAGGTGGGTGGGGCAGGTGGTGGGGGGCACTGGGTGGGGGGGGGTGGCAGTGAACCCGTTGGAGAATCCATCGCGAAGTCCATGCCCTGTGAGCAACCCTGTGAGCAACGATGCCCGCACCGGGTGGGGGTGGTCTCCTGCCAATGCCCGCCGATGAGTTGAAGCCCGCAGCGAATAGGCCCAAACGTAGGCAGACAAACCTGAGGTTTGGCTCATTCTTTGCGGCACGCAATGCGAATACTTTTGGCCGAGAACCTGTGCCTTTATATCGTTCTTTAGGGACCCCCCCATCGTTAATGACGCCAATGTGCAGCGAGCCGCCGCAGGGCGCGTTCGCCACATGACACCACATCACCCGATAGCCCCAGACATGATATTATTAGTACATGCCCTATATGGTCCCCAACCCAGATACCGAAGCCGGTGGACTAGTCAAGCACCCCATGTACGACGGTCCCGGCGGCAAAGACTTAGAAGCGTCCCACGCATTCGCCTCAGAACGGGACAAGATGTTTTACCAAGGTAAAGGCACTGAGGGGCAGGACATACCACAGGACTCCGATTGGCACGGTAAACGTGAAGGTCGCCCACAAAAGCCCCCCGCTGGTGGGGACACCACATGGCGTGAATGGGCAGAACGGACCAAGGGCAGCCGTGCCGAAATGGACGCTGGTATCCAGCACCCCGGCCACACGTTCCCAAGAGTGCTGCCACCGCCCTACAAGAAGGCTCCGTCACAGCCCCGTGGAAACTTCGGCAAATGGGGCAAATGGGGCAAAAACCCATCGAAGTGATTGGCGCTCTGGCCCGCTAGGGGTAGCGGATAAGGGCGAAAAGTCGACTTCTCCTACAACTCAGAGGTGCTGTACCGTACCGGTACCTCGGTATCGGGGTCGTTGGCGTAGGCAGCAGCCACCCGGTGGTGGCCGTCGTAGATCATCCGGCGGTTCGACAGGTAGCCCTGACCGATGAAAACGGGGCGCTGGACGCCTCGTGCGGCCACGTCCTCGTACAGCGTCGGCATGTCGCCCTTGTAGAAGGCGTCGTTCCATCCGGGGCTCTTGACCTCGGCCAACTTGTGTCGCCACGAGCGTTTGACGTTGTTCTGTAGTGCGGTGACGGTCTCTGAGGAGTCGTCCCGGTGGGGTACGGGTCCAGCGTCCGTGGGGTGAAAGTCTTCTCGGAGTTCCCGTGCGGGAATGAATAGGCGCATCTGGTCCGAACTGACGTGGTTATGAGCGGGCATCAGTATTTCCTAGGGGCGAAAAACGGTTCAAGGGCCGGTGGGTCATGGTTTAGGGGGCTCCATGAGCGTCCACTCATGCTCAGTGTCCCACCTCTTGCGGTATTCGTCCAGTGGCTCCACGTGGGGAAAGTTTGCGGAAGGATCGAACTGCCGAGCAGTCCAATCGACCACCTGCTGACCCTCATCGGTATCCGTCACGTTCACGTGGTGCCTAGTTTGCTCCGGTCGAAGCCCTTGTTGGAGCACTGACGGGTCTCCCCGGAACCCAGTGAACCTCACTACGTGCGTGGTACTCGGGTGCAGGTAGGACTGGGTGGCGAAAGAGCACGAAGCCCCCCAGCACTGACTGGAAGCCCCTCTTGGGGTGTCCCAGTCGATGGCTTGGTCAGCGACATTGGCCGTAAAGCGGTCAATATTCTCTTGAAACTGGTCAGTAGAGAGTCGATGGGTCATAGATAGGGGCCTACTGTTGGCAGACCAGCGTCCAGACCTTCTAGTCGCAGCAGGGCCTCATCCCTCTTCCGTTCTGCCACGACATGAGGGTGATACTCGTACCACTGGTTCATGTATTCGCGGTTGGCTAAGTACCCCCACAAGCGATCAATCTCTTCAAGGGGATGATGGAACTGGTCAGGAGAGATTCGATGGGTCATGGTATTTTGTGCTGCTTACGCCCTCTTTGGTGAGCCGAGCCAATGTTCTTCATTGGTACCTCCATCGTTGGGTCGATGTCGGCGGCTGCTGCTATACGGTGGTGCCCGTCAAGAATGACTCCTCCATCACCAACATGGACACGCACGGGTTCTAAGACTCCCTCTGCTGCGATAGCCTCATGCAGAGACCCTCCAAATTGGACGCCTCGTCTCGGGGCAATGGATTTCGCCTCCCTCAACTTGTTTGCCCACATTTCTTCCTCCGTGTGGGGGTCCCCGCTCTCTGCATAGTGATGGGGTATGAAGTCATTGGGGACTTTCTTTATAAGTTCCCCAGCGGGCATAAACATCTGTAATTGCATGGGATTGAGGCGGTCTGAACTACTCATCGTCCCTGAGACCTTAAGAAGTCAACTGAGGCCGGTTGGCTCATCAGGCGGTTGTACTCTGTAGAATTCTTAGGGTATTCCTTCCACTCTTCATACGGCATCATCGGCGGGNTCGCTAACTCTTCCTCTGTCGGGGGTCTTGACCCCCATTCGCCTGTGTCTGGGTCCTGCACTTGGGGGGGACTCTCAAAGGTGATATATTCTTCCCACAGGGCTCTGTCCATCGGCCCCTCCTCCCTCACATGGTGGATAGTCTGATTGATCTCCTGAGCGTCTATTTCCAGTTGCCGCATGGTCCCCAAGTTCTCCAGAGAGGGACCGAACTGGTGGTTGCCTAGATGTATGGCTGATCGGTTCGCTAAATGCTGTACTGGGGTGTACACGGGCAGTCGTGAGTGGGATTCAGAATATCCCTTTCCCCATTCACGCTCTTCTTCAGATGACTTGAAGTACTCAGCATTTATACTGGCTCGCTCTAGGGCTGCCATAGCCTGCCGGGTCTTGCTCGCATAGGGACTCCACAGGCCCCTTGGCCCGGATGGATAAGAAGGGGCGGCTGTCATCCGGTGGTATACGTCTCCGACGTTCTCCAACGCCCAGCCGTAGTCCTCGTTGATCCAGTTCTCGTTTCCCAGTTCTGCCGAACGCTTGCCTTGCCCGCTGTCAGTACCCATTCCGGTAGCGAAGGACTCGGGGGCACCGACAACTCCGCTCATACCTAATCCGACTCTTTGTCGTTCCCCAGCGTCCCTCATAACTTCGGTGAACTGGTCTGAGGTCATTGAGGACACCTCCTCGGAGGAGAACGTGCCCCCCGACCGGTGCCTTGCCCTGACCTCGTCTTCAAACTGGCCCTCGGTGCCCGCCTTGGCGTATTCGTCTGAACTACTCATTAGTAGTCTCCGAAGTCATTCGGGTCCCGCAACCTCGCTAGTACATCCTCTTTGATGGGCTTACCGGTCTGTTCAAGTTCATTCTCAGCAGTAGGTCCATAGTGTTCCCACTCCGTACCTATCTGGCCGGTTTCTTCGTCTCGGGTGGTCCGGTATTGATGGAGGTCATGTCCTATATTGGCGTTGTAGGAGCCTTTAATCCACTTGTGGTCGTCGGTGTCCCACGGATCGGGTGGTGGGGTAGGCGGAGGTGGGTCGGCTGGCCTACCCGTACGGTCATGTTCCCAGTGGACATTACGTTTCCACTCCACGGGTACTTCCATCTTGGGGTCGATGTCGGCAGCCGCAGCAATGCGGTGCATACCATCCCGTATTAACCCTATGGGGTTATGGCCCTTGCGTAGATGTATGAGTTCCTCGTCTTCCTGCTCCCTTAAATCCGGGTTAGACACCAGATGAATGGGCTTCTGTACCTGCGCCCCGGTGCTAAGGCTGTTCCATATGCCCCCTCCGTGTGTTCGCTCACCCGCAACGGACCACGGTTGCTTGGATTCCTCCAACTTGCGTGCTTGTACATCTTTAGTAGATTCTCCCTCAAAGTGCTCAAAGGAATGAACACTGTACTTCTGATAATCCATCAGTTCCCCGGCGGGAATGAACATTGCTAGTTGCTGAGGGTTGAGGCGGTCTGAACTAGCCATACTCTATTCTACCAGTTTGGAGTATGGTAGACTTTCTGTATGGAAGAAGACCTTTCAGAAGAAGACCTCCGACGGATGATGGAGTCCCCCGGCACTGAACTAGCCGACCCTCGCCATCAGCCCACCAAGCCAGAGGGCTTCGGCCCCGAGAGGGAGCATGATGAGACCGCTGATCCTGCTGACGCCCGCACACAGGGCCGCAGGCGTGTCCACTTTGATACGGGTGGAGGAATGCCAAACCACTGGCATCCAAACAGTCCTCTGCACACTGAGTCTGACGACGACCTGCTCTAGAGGCGAACATGGCACGAGGGGACCTCTACAGTGACCACCCTGAGTGGTTTCGTGAAACCATCAGCAAGACGGTCGTCCCCTACGAATACGAAAGACAGCCGCAGTGGGCGAGTCTGGACGCCAGACGGTTTGTCGAAGAAGGCATCGAAGGACAGAAGGGCTGGGACAGCCCGGAGCCGTCTTGGAAAGATGAAGAAACCACTGACTACCGACTCCACCCGGCAGGTCGCTACGTCGGGTCACCGCGGGTAAAGGCCGATAAGAGTGAGTTCCATGCAGGTCATGTTTGACCGGAAAAAGCATAATAGCGACTGGTCAGTCGTATGCCATTGAGTGCCACACAGTTCAACCGCTTCGGCGGTAGCCACAAGCGTCAGATTGGGTGGAAGGCTTCGCGGGGTGCCGGTGGTACCTACAAGATACGTGGTAGGAAGAGTCCCCCTGCTCCGAAGCAGACCTACAAGAAGTACAAGGCTCCTAAGTAACAGCCCGCTTCTCTGCGGGCGTAATGTTCGGGTACTCTACTGGTATCTCCATCTTGGGGTCGATGTCCGCCGCAGCGGCTATGCGGTGGTGTCCATCAACGATGACCCAGTGTTCCTCACCCGCCGCCTTTTGTCGGGTGTTTGTTTGGAACTGGGTACGCTGAGAGGAATGCATCAGTTGGATCGGCTTCGTGACCCCTTTAGTGGCAACAGCGTCATAGCGAGAGTCGTCATAGTAGAGGTCTGCTGGTTTGTGGCTCGCCTTTAACTTTCGCCTCCACGTTCCTGCGTAGTCGAAATCGGGGCCGGGTTCAAAGTCTCCGGGCACGAAGTCTCCCTTTAAGGGACCTTTCGTCGTCAGTACGGCAGACGTGAGTTCTCCCGCAGGGATGAACATACGGAGTTGCTCCGGGTGTAGGGCGTCTGAACTACTCACCGGTACTTCACCGGTACTTCCATCTCGGGGTTATGGTCGGCGGCGATAGCGACCCGGTGGTGGCCCTCCACTACCCTTGGTCCACCGCTGATCACCACCTCTACCGGACGAAGGACACCACGCTTTCGGATGGATGGCCCGATCCGCTCCAGAACATCCTCAGTTTCATTGACCACGCGCACCTTATACTTGTCTTCTCTCAGTTTGGCTTCCCAAACATCTTCGTAGGACCCGCCGGGGAAGGAATCACTGGGAGCCATAGAGCGCAGTTTCCCAGCAGGCAGAAACATAGCCAACTGGTTGGGGTGGAGAGCGTCTGAACTAGCCATACTCTATTCTACCATTTAGCAGTATGGTAGACTTAAGGACATGGCAGCGCACCCCAACAAGCCGTACCCCTACGGCCCCGACGAGGAACCCGACCCCCACCCCGGTGACCCCGACCCCCACCCCTACCCCGGTGACCCCAACCCCCACCCCTACCCC
>NZAS01000050.1 GCA_002686195.1 Candidatus Pacearchaeota archaeon
CAGAACATCTACAAGAAAAGTGGCAGCCAGTCCTAGAACACCCTGATCTTCCTAAGATTGAGGATTCTTATAAGCGGGCAGTTACCACTCTTATCTTGGAGAACCAAGAAAAGGCTATGAAAGAAGATCGTGGNTTTCTTTCAGAGACAGCTCCTNCCGTAAGTACTGGTGGACAGTTCGATACTTGGGACCCAATTCTTATTTCCCTAGTTCGGCGTGCCATGCCAAACCTAATTGCGTATGATGTCTGCGGCGTTCAGCCAATGACAGGTCCGACAGGACTAATCTTTGCAATGCGCTCCGTATACACTTCTATGGATGGTGCTGAGGCTTTGGTTGACGAAGCAGATTCTGGTATTGCTAACGATGACGCTGCTGGTNACTTGACTTCTTCCGCTATGACAGGTAGTAATCCAGCAATTCTGAATGATNGTTCGCCTGGTACTTATTTGTCACCAACAGGTATGACTACTGCTCAGGGTGAGGCTTTGGGTGATAGTTCTNCTAATGCTTTTGCCGAGATGGCTTTCTCAATCGAGAAGTCAACCGTTACGGCGGTTACTCGCGCCCTCAAGGCTGAGTATACTATGGAACTTGCTCAGGACTTAAAGGCAATTCATGGTTTAGACGCAGAGACAGAACTTTCGAATATTCTGAGTTCTGAAATTCTTGCAGAAATCAACCGTGAAGTTGTTCGTTCTCTGTACATCACCGCTGTTGCTGGTGCTCAGATTAATACATCAAATGCTGGTATTTTTGATCTAGACACCGACTCAAACGGACGTTGGAGTGTTGAGAAGTTCAAAGGTCTAATGTTCGCTATTGAACGTGACGCCAATGCGGTTGGTCAACAGACTCGCCGGGGTAAGGGTAATCTACTCATCTGTTCAGCTGATGTTGCTTCTGCACTTCAGATGGCCGGTGTGTTGGATTATACTCCTGCTCTTAGTAATAACCTTAATGTTGACGACACAACCACCACATTTGCTGGTGTAATGAATGGTCGCTTTAAGGTATACGTTGATCCATATGCGGCAAATGTTGTGGCAAAACAGTATTACATCTGCGGTTATAAGGGTACTTCTCCTTATGACGCAGGGTTCTTCTATTGCCCATACGTGCCACTACAAATGGTTCGTGCAGTTGGTGAAAACACCTTCCAGCCCAAGATCGGTTTCAAGACTCGTTATGGTCTTGCTGCTAATCCTTTTGCTGCTGCTGGTGCGGTTGCTGCTGGTGATACGGTTAACACCGACGCATCTCTGGATGCAAACACTAATGCTTGGTATCGTAGAGTACAAGTCGTTAACTTGATGTAAAATCAAGAAATAGAGTAAAACTTGAGGGTGCTGTTTTCAGCACCCTCTTTTTTGTCCCTGTTATAAAATGAATAAATATAGAACAGAGGACTGATTATGGATTTGTTAATGCTGTATACGGTTGTCGGGTTTCTTCTTGCTTCGTATTCAGTTATTGCAAATGATAGTGTTCAAACTCTTGGAACTTTTATTGCATCAAATTCAGAAAAATTTAAATGGTATTATCTGTGGGGAGCTGCATCGTCAGTTCTCCTTTTTACTTTATGGTATGGGTGGATTTCGAATAGTGGTGATATATCATTTGGTAGATTAAACAAGATACCATATCAAGAGATACAATGGTATCATGCTGCGGCACCAGCTGCATTGTTGTTGTTAACTAGAGTAGGTGTACCAGTATCAACTTCATTCCTCGTATTAAGTGCATTTGCAAGTACATTTGTACTGGAAAAAATGTTGATAAAATCTATTATGGGCTATACACTTGCTGCAGTAATTGCATATGGAATATGGCTTGTTGTTGCACGTTTGGTTAATGAAAAAAAAGACCCGGTAAAACAAAAGAATAAAATAAAATGGAGAATCGCCCAGTGGTGTAGTACAGGATTTCTTTGGTATACTTGGTTGTCTCACGACCTTGCAAATATTGCTGTATATCTTCCGAGACAGTTATCTATAGGGTGGATGTTATTTACATCTGTTTTGTTTACTGTTTTGTTAGCTTGGATTTTTTGGGAAAGGGGTGGTAAGATTCAAGAAATTGTTTTGGATAAACAACACACTCGTTATGTACGTTCTGCTACAATTATTGATTTAGTTTATGCGTTTATTCTATTATACTTCAAACAGTATAATGATATACCAATGTCAACAACATGGGTATTTGTAGGTCTATTGTGTGGACGAGAATTTGCAATCGCAACGATTAGTAAAGGAGCATATAAACTAAAGCATGTATTTCCAATTGTTGGAAAAGATTTTCTTAAAATGATGTTGGGATTATTTGTTAGTGTAGGTATTGTTATAGGTATTCATAGTATATAAATATATTAGTATGATAAAACATTTAATATCTGTCGAAGATTTAAGTTTTGAGGATAGAGAAGTTTTATTTAATCGTGTTAGTGATATAAAAAGCAATTCTTATACATATAAAAAATCATTAAAAAATAAGATACTTACCAATTTATTTTACGAGCCATCTACTCGTACCAGTTCTTCTTTTCACACCGCCATGTTAAAACTTGGCGGTGAAGTTTTATCTATCAATGAGATTAATTATAGTAGTGTGTCCAAGGGAGAAAATTTGCAGGACACAATTCGGACTATGGGGTGTTATAGTGATATAATCGTATTGAGGTCACAAAATGCAGGTGATGCTAAGATAGCCGCAGAAGTTAGTGAGGTTCCAATTATTAATGCTGGTGATGGCAGGGGGGANCATCCTACACAGACTTTGTTAGATTTGTATACCATTCGTGAAAACTTTGACAGAATAAGGGACTTGACAATTACATTCGTAGGTGATATAGTTAATGGTAGAACTGTGCATTCTCTTTCTAAAGCTTTAGAAAAGAGGTGTGAAATAAATTATTGTGAAACTTATNATTTTGATAAGNTACCAAAATCNGATGTTTATTATTTGACGAGAGTTCAAAAAGAAAGAGGAAGTACGGGTTCATATCAATTGACAAAGGAACATGTGAAAGAAATGCCAGATAATTGTATTNTAATGCATCCATTCCCTAGAAATGAAGAAATCCCAAAATGGTTTGACGATGACCCTAGAGCTAAATATTTTGACCAAATGAAAAATGGTTTGTATGTGAGGATGTCGTTACTCCTATTATATAAATAGTAATATGACAACAGCACAATCCCCTATTGCAAGACAACCTGAACAATTAGATTACGCAAGTCCAACTCAATTTCGTTTTGGTATTCATCAATTACCAAAAGTAGAATTTAATACGGTTAGCGCAAATCTTCCCGGCATTAGTGTTGATACTAGTGCTATGGCGACTCCATTTAAAGATATTCCTATTATGGGTGAAAAAGCAACATTTGAAAATCTTTCATTATCTTTTATTGTAGATGAATATCTAGAAAATTATATTTCGTTACATAACTGGATGACAGGAATTAGTTTCCCGCAATCTAGGTCACAATTTTCTACATTTAGAGACACAACTTCAAATACTCCAGCTGCTAGTAGAACAGAGACAGCAACAGATGTAATTGGTCAGGCAATCCCAGATAGGTCAATGTATTCGGATGCGTTTCTTATGATACTTTCCAATAAGAACAATCCTATTGTAGAAGTGAATTTTCTGAACATATTTCCCATATCTTTAAGTGCATTAGATTTCACACAGGCAGCAACAGATGTAGATTATCTGACTGCATCAGCTGAATTCTCATATCAATTATATGAAATTAATACATTATAAATATGTTTGAGCAGATGCGATATACTTTAACAGAATATCAAATATAAGACTCTTATAAGAGTTAATATATAAAGAGAGAGAAGATCAAACTCTGCTCATTTTTGAAAGATATATTATGAATTTGGAAGACTTGAAAGAAGAAGCAAAAAAAGATTTACCTATTCTTAACCATGAACATATGGAACAAGAATCATTTAAAAATCAAATCATAAAACCAAAATGGTTGGAATATAAAACCAATTTTGAACAGCTCCTCATTATGAGAAGGTCTGAACATCAAAAATTGTACCGTGAAAAATGGGAGTATTATGGTGGTAAATCAGATGCCAAAGTATATGCAGCTCGACCTTTTGATATAAAGGTTTTAAAAAATGACCTTCAAATGTATATACAATCTGATGATGAAATATTAGAATTACAAAATAAAATAGCTTACTATGAACTTATTATAAAATATATTGAAGGTGTTGTTAAGTCAATTGACAATCGTGGGTGGGATATTCGTCATGCACAAGATTGGAAAAAGTTTGAGGCTGGTATGATATAATGAGAGAGCATTTGGTTTTAATGAACATCTCAAAGAAAAATGAGGTATATTTAAAACTATCTGATTTTTCGCCATCTCAAGGGCAAGAACTATCTGAATATTTCACTTTCGAAGTTCCCGGCGCTCGATTTATGCCCGCAGTTCGAAATCGTATATGGGATGGCAAGATACGTTTATTCAGTCCAGGCACTGGTGAAATATATGTTGGGTTGCTGCCATACATAAAGAATTTTTGTGATAGAAATAAGATTGACTACATAATAGAAGAAGATGTCGAAGATGAACGGGAAATCAATAAACAGGTGGTTGAAGGATTTGTTAAATCCCTTAAACCAAAGTCTAAAGGGAAGTCCCTTAAAGTTCGCAATTACCAGATTAATGCTGTCCACTACGCCCTTTCCCGAAATCGTGGCCTTTTTGTTTCTCCTACTGCTAGCGGGAAGTCTCTGATAATATATTCTTTAGTTCGTTACTATCATATGATGGGGATAAAAACTTTGATACTTGTTCCCACCACTTCTCTTGTGGAACAAATGTATACTGACTTTGAAGATTATGGTTGGAGTTCTGGTACATACTGTCAAAGAATATATCAAGGACATGATAGAAAGGTTACTAAAGATGTTGTTATATCAACATGGCAGTCCATTTATAAAATGCCGAAAAAATATTTTGAACAGTTTGGTTGTGTGATTGGAGATGAAGCTCACCTATTCAAAGCAAAGTCTCTTACAGGTATAATGACTAAGTTACATCAATGTAAGTACAGGTTTGGACTTACAGGGACGCTGGATGGTACTCAGACGCATCAACTTGTATTAGAGGGGTTGTTTGGTGCAGTTGAAAATATAACAACAACAAAAAAATTGATGAAAGAAGAAATTCTGGCCAACCTGAATATCAAATGTATAGTTTTAAAACATTCAAATATAAAAAAAAGAATGTTGTATGCAGAAGAACTACAGTATATTGCTGGAAATGAAAAGAGAAATAATTTTATAAGTAATTTGTTATTACATATAGATGGAAATACTCTTTGCTTATTTCAACTAGTAGAGAAACATGGTCAAATATTATATGGTCAAGTGAAAGATACAGTAAAGGACCGCAAAGTTTTTTTTGTTTATGGAAAAACAAATACAGATATAAGAGAAGATATTAGAGGCATTGTAGAAAATGAAAAGAACTCAATCATTATTGCGAGTTATGGCACCTTTTCTACTGGTATTAATATTAGGAATATCAATAACATCGTGTTCGCTTCGCCTTCAAAATCTAGAATTAGAGTATTGCAATCCATTGGAAGAGGATTGCGTATTAGCGACACTAAGAATTCCATTTTAGTTTTTGATATAGCTGATGACATACCTTACAAAAAAACACGCAATTTTACACTTACTCACTTTATGGAACGAATTAACATATACAATGAGCAACAGTTTAACTACGAAATTAGTAAGGTAAATCTTAAATAATTATAAAAAGAAGACTTTTACATCTCCCTTTATAGAATATCATAAATATAAGGATAAGGAGACAACCAATTAGTAAGGTAAACCTAAAATGAATACCCCGACGCCACATAAGATTATAAAACTTACTAATGGAGAGGAAATTGTTTGTCAATTAGGTAATGAAATCGTTAATGATGAATATCAGTTGAATTATCCTCTTAAAATGGAAGTTCGGACACAAATAACTAACAACGGGGCTATAGATTCTCTAAATCTTAGTCGTTGGATCGGTTCGTATACAAAACAATCTTTATTTCATATAAAAACTAATCATGTTTTATTAGTTGCTGAAGCTTCAGAAGGATTGTGTCGATATTATGACCATGTGATAAAAGAAATAAAGCGTTTAGAGAAAAGTAGGCCTATGGATATGGATGAAGATGATGATGGCGACATTGATGATATTGAATTGTTAAATGAAATATTATCCAGTGATGATACCATTCATTAAAGAAACTACACATTCTATTTATATACATTTTTTTGGTTTGTCAATTACTTTTTGTACTTGACATTATTATTATTATGGTATATAATGGGGGTTAATTGTATAAGGAGCGATGATGAAAAAGAAATCCAAAGGCGTACATTATGTTGATAATAAGAAATTTCTTGAAGCTATGATTGAGTTTAAAAAATCATGTAAATTCGCAGAAGAAACTGGCGAAGAACAACCTCCAGTGACTAATTATATTGGGGAGTGTTTTCTAAAGATTGCAACACATCTTTCTTTCCGGCCCAATTTTATTAATTATACTTATAGAGATGATATGATATCTGATGGTATTGAAAATTGTTTACAGTATGTCGCAAACTTTAATTCAGAAAAATCAAAAAATCCCTTTGCTTATTTCACTCAAATTATCTATTATGCTTTTCTTAGAAGGATTGCAAAAGAGAAAAAACAAACTCATGTTAAAAATAAGATAATAGAAAATTTACAGTTTGAATCTTGGACAACAATGGATGGTGATTCTGCCGCATCATACTCTGTTACAGGATTTGACCCAAATATAATGCTTCCAGAAGAAGATGTATATAAACCAAAAAAGAAATCGCCAACACCTGAAGCAAAAGGCCTTGAGACATTTATGGAAGAAGAAACATAAATGAAGATAGCGTTAATATCAGACAGTCATTTCGGAGCTAGAAATGACAACTTAAATTTTAACGAATATTTTTTCAAGTTTTACGAAAATATTTTCTTTCCTACATTAGTAGAAAGAGGGATTACAACATGTATTCATCTGGGTGATGTTGTTGATCGTCGTAAGTATATAAGTTATCGTATTGCAAGTGATTTTCGTAAGCGTTTTATTGCTGAGTTTCAGAGACTAGGAATAGATTTACACATTATTATTGGTAACCATGACACCTATTACAAGAACACCAGTGAAATTAATTCGATGGATGAACTTGTCGGTAGGGATAGAATGTGGATTTATACTGAGCCACAAGTCATAAAATTTAATGATACTCCTATTTCATTCATGCCATGGATTAATACGAATAACTATGGTAATGCTGTAGAATTTTTAAACACAGCAAATACTGATATTCTTATAGGCCATTTAGAAATAAATGGTTTCCAAATGTATAGTGGAAACTTTTCACAAGTAGGTTATGACAGGGAACTCTTTAGAAGATTTGATACTGTTCTAAGTGGGCATTTTCATCACAAGTCAGACGACGGCCAGATTTACTATCTTGGTTCTCCGTATGAAATGACTTGGGCAGATTATGGTTCACCAAAAGGATTTCACATTTTTGATACGGATACGAGAGAGCTTGAACGTATTGTAAATCCTTATACATTTTTTAAGAAGATATATTATGATGATACAAAGGAAGATTATAGTAGCCATGATGTCACACAATACAGAGAGCAATACGTTAAACTGATTGTTATCAACAAGAAAGATTTGTATGGTTTCGATAAGTTCGTTGATAGACTTCTTGATACTGATGCACATGATGTAAAGATTATTGAAGATTTTTCAGATTTGGATGCAATTAATGTATCGGACGATATTGTAGAAAATACAGAAGATACCATGACTTTGCTTGAGAGATATGTTGATGAACTGGATGTGGTGTTGGATAAAACCAGACTCAAAAATACCATGAAAGCACTTTATAGTGAAGCACAGGATTTGGAACTTTGATTGAGTTTAAGTATGTTCGCTGGAAGAACTTTCTTTCTACCGGCAATCAATTTATAGAGATACAACTAAACCGAAACCCCACTACACTAATTATTGGAGAAAATGGTGCGGGTAAGTCAACTGTTCTTGATGCTTTATGTTTTGGCTTATTTGGTAAGCCATTTCGTGGAATTAATAAACCACAGTTACTAAACTCTGTGAATAATGCTGGTTGTATTGTAGAGGTAGATTTTAAAATTGGCACAAAGAAAATCAAGGTGGTTCGTGGTATCAAACCAAACATCTTTGAGATATACATCAATGGAAAGATGTATAATCAGGACGCAAATGCAAGAGATTATCAGAGGTATCTTGAACAACAAATTCTTAAATTGAATTATCGAAGCTTCACTCAGGTTGTGATTTTAGGTTCATCTACCTTCATTCCATTCATGCAGTTGAAAGCTCGTCATCGAAGAGAGGTGGTTGAGGAGATTCTTGATATTCAAATCTTCTCATTGATGAATATGTTGTTGAAGATAAAAATTAAGAATATATCAGAAAACATGCGTGATATTGATTATCAAAAGGAACTTACTACCGAGAAGATTGTACTACAGGAAAAGTATATTAATGATGTAAAGAAGAATAAGGATAAACTGATTAAAGAGAAGACTAAACTTATTAGTGATAATGAAGAGGAGATTATTTCGAGAAAGTCCAGTATCTATAAAATTCAACAGGAGAATAATATCCTATTAAGCCAAATTTCTGATAACGAGAAAATTAAAGAGAACTATACTAAATTTAAAGATATAAAGTCTACTTTAGTAGAAAAACATAAAGCACATTCTCAAACAGTTGATTTCTTTGAGAATAATGATGATTGTCCTACTTGTCAGCAACATATAGATGAAATTTTTAAAAAGGAAATGATATCTGATAAGCAGGAAGATGTAATGAAACTTTCAGATGCTCTGCAAAGACTTGAAACGGAATTAAAGAAGGTAAAAAAGAGACAAAAAGAGATTTCAAATATTGCAGATGAAATTAGAGAGAATGAAGTACAGATTGCAAAATATAACAGTTCTGTTGTGCAACTTGAAAAATTTAATTCTACACTGCAAACCGAGATTGCTCAATTTAAAACTGGTGATGTAAGTAAATCTGACTATAAGAAATTGAAAGGTCTAAAAAAGGAGCTGTCTACTATAGAAAACCACAAATTAAAACTCCGTGAAGATTTAACTTATTTTGAAGCTGCAAGAAGTATGTTACAAGATACTGGCATCAAGACCAAGATTATCAAACAGTATCTTCCTATCATGAATAAGTTGATTAATACCTATCTAATTTCTATGGAGTTTTATGTGAACTTTACTCTGAACGAAAGTTTTGAGGAAACCATCAAGTCAAGATATCGTGATGAGTTTACTTATGATTCGTTCAGTGAAGGTGAGAAGATGCGTATTGATTTGGCACTTCTGTTTACATGGAGAGCTGTTGCAAAGATGAAGAACAGCACCAACACTAATCTACTAATGCTGGATGAGATTTTTGATAGTTCCCTAGATAGTACAGGTACAGATGAGTTTCTGAAAATTCTCAACACGCTCTCTGATGAGAACATTTTTGTTATCAGTCACAAACAGGATGTGCTGGTGGATAAGTTTAGAAGCACAATTAAATTTGAGAAGGTTAGGAATTTTAGCCATGTGGTGGAATAGTGGGCAAGAGAAGTAATTTTGAAAGAAAGCCCAGAGACTATTACCAAACGCCAATTGAGGCGGTAGAGCCTCTTTTACCACATTTAC
>NZAS01000051.1 GCA_002686195.1 Candidatus Pacearchaeota archaeon
CAGCTATTTTTATACCATTGCTAAGTACAGATATAATTGATATAGCTGCACCAAGTATCGCGGAAAAAATTAGCGCATGGTTTAAAACAGGAACAATGGTAACAACAGGCGGAAGCCCAGTTATTTGGGCATAGAACTGCAAACAGATAAAATACTAGATTTTTCAGGCTATTATATTTATTCTTAAGGTGTATTATGGCTATTAGTTTTAAAAGTGTAGGTAGTAAATCAACATTACGAAAGTTTCATAATGTTCCTGATTCAAAACCTGTAGGGATAAGATCCCCGCTGCGATTAGGTGAGGGAAGGTCGGGATTGTTTGAAATGCATTTTAGCCTAGCAGATCAGCTGCATGATAACTTAAAAAATCTTATTCTTACAAATCATGGGGAGCGACTGGGGTCGTTTGACTTCGGTGCAAATTTAAGGGAATTAACGACAGAGTTAGTGTCACAAAAAGATTTTGACACTGAAGCAATGCTAAGAATAAACAATGCAGTTAATAAGTTCCTTCCGTTTGTTGAGCTTGAAACATACGAGTCAAAATTTGGAACAACCGTAGAAAAATTTGGCTCCGAACCCGGTCTAGGTAAGATAGTAATAAATATATCTTATAACATTCCAAGGCTAAGAATAGTAAAAAAGCAGATAAGCGCAATTTTATACGCAATATAGCACAGTGATACAAGCAAATGTCTAAAAGTTCTAAAAATATAAAAGATAAACTAATACAAAAAAAGCCAAGATCATATCTAAATCGAGACTTTAACTCATTTAGATCTGAGCTACTAGATTATTCAAGAACACATTATTCTGATAAAATACAGGATTTTTCTGAAGCAAGCATGGGAGGTCTATTTCTTGATATGGCAGCATATGTCGGTGATGTCATGTCATACTATCTAGATCATCAATTTAATGAATTAGATCTTGAAACCGCTGTTGAGGATAAAAATATTGAAAAGCTTGTCAGGGCAGCAGGTGTTAAAATATCAGGTGCAGCTCCGGCAACAGTGTATGTTGACTTCTTCATTAAGTCTGGATTTGAAACAACATCGCAAGGAAGAAGGCCAAAGACGTCAGATCTTCCAATTATTAAAGTGGGTACGACAGTATCATCAAATACAGGAGTTGTATTTGAGCTAGGTGAAGATCTAGATTTTTCTAAAAAGAAAGCTGACGGAAGACTTATTGCAAGCTATTCAATTGAGAAGACAGATTCGTCTGGATTGCCTACAGAGTATCTCTTAAAACTCACTGGTATTTGCAAGTCTGGAAAGACAGCAGAGGAAACATTTGTAATAGGTGATGATTATAAGCAATTTAGAACAATAGTGCTAGGATCAGAGAATATTACTGAGATAATTTCTGTTACTGACACAGAGAGAAATGAATATTACGAGGTAGATTCTCTAACACAGGACGTTGTATTTAAGAAAGTTATAAATACAAGTGATGATAGTAGCTTAGTCTCAGATAATCTTGAGCTACTACCTGCACCATTTAGATTTATATCAACTGCAAGTAGGCAAACAGGAAAAACAACAATAAGATTCGGTTCAGGAGATGCATCAACACTAGACGACGATATAATTCCAGATCCTAGTGAGGTGTCTCTTCCATTGTTTGGATCAAAAAATACAATGAAAAGATTTTCTATTGATCCAAACGCTCTTCTTAAGACCAGAACGCTGGGTGTATCACCGCGAGGAACAAAGATAACAGTTAGATATAGAGCGGGAGGAGGTCTGTCTCATAATGTCGGATCAGAATCAATACGATCTATTAAAAATTTAATTACTAAGTTTTCTTCTGGAACGCCGTCATCAACTATTTCATCAGTTAGGGCATCTGTATTTATAATAAATCAGGCGCCCGCTGCCGGCGGTGAATCAGAATTAACATTAGGTGAGCTAAAGTCGGTCGCCCTAGCGCACAGAAACTCACAGTCAAGAATTGTAACGAAGCAGGACTTAATATCTAGAATTTATACAATGCCAGCAAACTTCGGCAGAGTGTTTAGGGTGGGAATAAGATCTAATCCAAATAACCCGCTGTCAACAATTGTTGCAATAGTGAGCCGTGATGCCAGTGGTAGCTTAATAATATCTCCAGACACACTTAAAGAAAATGTTGCAGAATACTTAAATGAATTTCGATTAATTTCAGATGCAATTGATATAGTTGACGCAAGGGTGTTAAATGTAGCAGTAAAATATTCAATTATTGTTGACTCTATTTCAAATAAGGAGCTAACAATACAGAAGGTTAATTCTGAGCTTAAGAGGTATCTAAAGATTGAAAACTTTCAGATTGAACAGCCGCTAATCATCTCAGATTTAATAAATATAATTCTTAATACTCCCGGTGTAATGTCTCATGTTTCAGTTGACATTATTGGAATGTCTGGAAATATTAGCAATAGAGAGTATAGCAATGAGACATTTAACATTATTTCAAACTTAAAAAAAGGCGTTCTTATGGTCCCGCCCGGATCGATTATTGAGGTCAAGTATCCTGATGATGATATTATTGGTAGTGCGGAGTAGATGGCAAAATGTATAGAATTCTTTCTTCAAGTAGCGACACATATATTACAAATAAAATTATTAATAGTTCATTTAGGGCAACAGATGCAAATGTTGGAGCTGCAGGAACTCTAGATTTATTTAAATTGTATGATGAGTCTTTAATATCTGGAACAGATGCACCAACTGAAATATCTAGAATTCTTATTAAGTTTGACTTAAGTCATTTAAAGGCCTTGACTGGAACAACGCTTGATATAGCAAATCCATCTTTTAGCTGCACGTTAAAACTACATGATGTATACGGAGGTCAGACAACGCCTTCTAATTTTAATGTGATAGTGTTTCCTCTGTCTAGATCATTTGATGAAGGAATAGGGAGAGACGTTGTTACATTTGAAGATATAGATTCGTGTAATTTCCAGACAGCGTCTATATCAAGCGGAAAGGCTGTTAAGTGGTATCTTTCTGGCGCAAATAAGGATGGGTTATTAGGATCAGATGACATTGATATTATTTCAAGTGGAAATCTAAGCGACGGAAACGGCACAGTAAACCTTTGGAAAAGTCAGGCATTTAACACAGGAGATGAAGACCTCTCAGTAGATGTAACGACAATAGTATCAGCGACACTAGCAGGACAAATACCAGATCACGGATTTAGGTTGTCATTTTCAGGAAGTGAGGAGACAGATCACTTTACAAGATTTGTTAAAAGATTTGCATCAAGACATTCAACAAACACAAGAAAAAGACCAAAGCTAATAGTTCGATTCAATGATGCAATACAGGACCATCATGAAATATTCTTCTTTGATGTAACAGGATCCTTATTTTTAAATAATTTTCACAGAGGCTCTAGATTTGACATACTATCAGGCGTCAGTGCCACAAAGATAACAGGAACAGACTGTCTTCTTGTTACAATGACATCAGGAAGCACAGGAAGCTCAACATTCTTTTCAAGAACATTTTCAGGATCGCAACACAAGATTGGAAATAACTTTATGAGCGGTGTTTATTCGTCAACATTTTCAATATCTGAATTTGAGTCAGGAACTCTTCGAAATGAAATAGTGAATGCAGGTTCAGCAACTTTTACAGAAATTTGGAGCTCATTAGATAAAACAGTTGGATATTTCACAGGATCGATTGTCGTGAATACTGTTAAGCGGTCTGCATTTATCAATAGCACGTGCAATCCATTTATTAATATTACAAATTTAAAATCATCATACAGGAGATCACAAAAGGTAAAGTTCAGAGTTTTTGTAGAAGATATAAATGATGATCTTGTCTTAGTAAAAAAGCCAATAAAGTCAAAAAGCAAGACGTTTACAAAAATGCACTATAGGATCAAAGACTTTGATTCTGGTGATATAATAATTCCATTTGATACAGAGAAAGGCGGAACACTTCTTTCAACAGACTCAGAAGGAATGTATTTTGAATTTTACATGGACAGCTTACAACCTGGAAGAACATATGGGTTTGATTTTTTTATAAGTGACAGCGGTGTAGATCAAATATTTTCGAATGTAGCAACTAAATTTAAAGTTGAGTAGACAAGAGTAAGCTAGAAATGCCAAAAAGCAAGTCAAGAATACTGAAAAGACCAAAAATGTTTTCACCCACTGTAACAAGGGATGAAGTCGAAAGCCATGGATTTGTAAGCGATCTATCTTTAAGAAAGATGATAGATACCAACATTGAGAATACATCTTCGTTTAGATATGATGAACCTGGCTCCGGGATAAAGTCAACTCAAGAGATAAGCGCTGATTATTCAAAATTTGAAAATCATACATTTTTTAATTCAGCTGAATCTAAAGTAAACATTGCATTTGATAGAGTTGTAAATGAGTTTCCACTTGATGGAACAAGAGGCGAAATAGAAAAATTTCAAGATTCTTTAACGGGATTTGAAAAGCACGTGCTTGATAGATTTCCCAAGAATGTTGGATTTTTAATGTTTAGCGGTTCATCAACAGGTTCAGATGGAACGTATATATCAGTTGTAGACGCAGCAGGAAGTAAATTTCCTAACTTTTCTAAGATAGGTACCGGCGATGCAGTTCTAGATGTGGACATGTCATCATTTGCAATTGAGGCGCATGTATATCCTGCAAGAACCGGAAGCGATAATCAGGTAATATGTCAAAAGCTATCCGGATCTTCTCTCGGCTTCACCTTGGCTCTAAGTGCATCAAATCTTGATAGGGCTGGAAACGACGGAACTTCCGCAGGCGGAGCTGTCTCATCAGATTTGATCTTTGGAGTCAGCTCTGGATCGATGAGGCTATCTGTTAGTGCGTCTATAGGCAAAGGAAAGTGGAATCACGTATGTGCAGTATTTGATAGGTCAATAAATACTGGAAGACTAATNCTCTATGTTAGTCAATCACTTGTTGCAAGCTCATCAAATGTAGCATTTCCAGGAAGTCTTCTTACAAATCAAAGCGACCTGATCATAGGCTCAGGTTCAGCTCATCAAGTGCAGATAGGCCACTTACCTGGACCAGAAAAGGCAATATTTACACCAAAGCAAACATTTTCAGGTGCAATTGATGAGTTTAGATTTTTTCATAGCACTAGAACACCAGAAGATCAGCACTTTAATGGTACCAGAAATATTTTTGCCAATGATGATTTAAAACTATACTTCAAGTTTAATGAGCCATATTACACAGGAACTTATGGAATCGACAGCGCCTGTATTGATAGTTCTGGAAACTCTTTGCATAGCATGATATCTAATTTTTCATCAAGCCTAAGGCTAACAGGATCACTTACAAATCCAATGACAGCTGAAGATGCAGCATTGTCACCGATTCTCTTTCCTGCGTTTTCTAAGGTTGCAAGCTTAAACTCTGNTTTATTATCATCGGCTAGCAATTATGATTCTAGCAATCCAAATCTTATAACTAGATTAATTCCTACACATCATTTATTAGCTGGACAAATAGAGGGCGGTTTTGAAAACGAAGATGGTAAGATTGGTGAACCATATCATGGTAGGTCAATACCAGGATCAGGACAGATAGGATCAGCTCAGATATTAACAGCATTTCTTTTGATATGGGCTAAGTTTTTTGATGAATTGAAAATGTTTATTGATCACTTTTCTACTTTAGTTCATGTTGATTATGATGATAACGAGTCTGCAGCTGATAAGTTTTTACCGTTTGTTGCAAAGTACTATGGATTTAGTCTTCCTGCCATATACTCAAACACACCGCTTGAACAATTTTCAAGAGGTGAAAATGTTAAAAAAGATCAAGGTCTGTCTAGTGAGTCTTTGGCATATATTCAAAATCAAATATGGAAAAGAATATTAATAAACATAAAGGATATAACACAGTCGAAGGGAACGCTCCACAGCGTTAAGTCAATAATGAAGGCAGCTGGAATAAATCCAGACAAGCTTTTTTCAATAAGAGAGTACGGTGGTCCAAAGAAGTTATCACTAAGAAATAGACGTCAAAGAATGTCTGATGTATCATCTATGATAGATTTTTCTGGAAGCTTTTCGTGGTCACCAAAACATGAACTGCTTGATCTAAGTCAACAAGGATTCGGATCTTCAACTGGATCGTTTATAACACCTCATCTGGTGTCTGGATTTTTATCTGGCGCAAGGTTAGAGACGGGATTTCCTGATCCGAAAGGAAAAATGGTTGATGTAGATGATGATGCAGGAAAATTTATTCACGGAATTTCTAACGAACCAGGTGATGGATTTTTTACGTCTGGATCATTTACATATGAGGCAATATACAAGTTTTCAACAAAGCATGAGTATCCTGTAACACAGAGCCTTGTAAGAATTCACTCGACAGGCTCCACATCACCTGCATCAGGATCTGGGTTAATTTTATCTAATCTAATTGTCTTATCAGGAGCACAAAATAACATAACGTCCAGCGGCTCAGAGATAAAGCTATTTGTAAGACCGTCTACGGGGTCAAGCAACGAACCAGTATTTTCATTATCACTGACAGGAGTAAATGTATTTGATGGAAATTTATGGAGTGTGTCATTTGGAAGAAATAGATGCGATGAGATCGACTCAGCGTCATCATCATCATACTTCTTAAGGTGTGGAAGACAGTCATTTGGCAAGACAAAAGAGTATTTTAGCACGTCATCATTCTTTCAGGAAGTTGGTGATGTATCATCAGGAAACGGAGTTAATAATAGCCTCTTCTCTATGACAAGCTCAAATTTCAATTCATCTGGGTCATTTCTTGTAATTGGGTCACAATCAGTATCATTTGACTCAACTAATAACTACTGTTTAAATGAAGGGGTCAACGCAGGAATTGAGAATCTGAGCACTCTGTTTGCAGGAAAGGTAGGTCACATCAGGTTTTGGTCCAAAGGGCTGTCAGATGCTGAATGGCGCGAACACGTAAGGAACTTTAAGTCATTGGGCGTTGACGATCCGATGTCAAATTTCAACTTTATGACAGAGCCAACCGGTGCATTTGGACGACTAAGGATGAACTGCTCAACTGATCAAGCAATTACAAGCTCTAATGCAGCTGGAGATATCTCATTGACTGATTTTTCTCAAAATTCAATAGGCTTTTCAGGAGCAGGATTTGAGACAAGTAAGTCTATCATAAGACCAGAGACATTTTATTATAGCATGCTTTCTCCAAAGTTTGATGTAGGCCAGTCTGATGAGAAGGTAAGGGTTCGCGGCTATAGTGACCCGGCGCATTTAAATGATAATCCTTATGCATCTACATCGCCTGTATACAAAGTAACTCCTAGTGAAATTCCAGACGATGATACAAGATTCACAATAGATTTTTCTACAATGAAGGCACTTGATGAAGATATCATGAGTCTTTTTTCATCGTTAGAGTTTTTTGACAATGCTTTAGGGCAACCAAATCTTCTATTTGATGAATCATATCCAGGCTTAGAATACATGAGAGAGGTTTACTTTAATAGGCTTGAGAAAAAACTAAACATTCAAGCATTTTTTGATTTTTTTAAATGGTTCGATACATCACTCGGATCAATGATTAGACAGGTTATCCCAAGAAAGACTAAGTTTATGGGAATTAACTTTGTCATTGAGTCTCATGTTCTTGAAAGACACAGGTTTAGATACTTATTTGATGAGATATATCTGCAAGGATTTGAGAGAGATGTTGATGCAAGAGGCGTGCGTGTTGAGGATGATATCCTTGAAGCGCTTCTAAATGCTGAGTAATGAGGTAATATTAGATGTCAATTATACCGTTTAGAGATAGGGGCATACTTGATGTCAATAAAATTATATCTCGTGCAACAGTTGCCTCTAGCTCTCTTGGAAGCGCTGTTAATCAATTTAGACAGGGCGTAAGTGTTAGAAGCTTTAGTGACTATAGACAGAGCCTGAGCCCTATTATTATGGGAGGTGAATTTCCAGACGGAGCAGAAGATCGTTTTAGTCATGAGATGAAGACAATATCATACGGCCAACCAAAGTTACATGAGGATCCAGGTCCAGATGGAATTTCATCACCATTTATTGACATAATTGGAAAAATTAATCCTGAAGACTATATAAATGACGCAGGCGGAGAGCAGTATCCTATAGTTCTATCAACACCGTTCTTTCTAGACCCGGGACAGATGGACGGTGTTATTGAGCCACTCGCAATAAGAGCCGGACTAGTCGGTGCATCAATAGAGTCGCCCTTTGTGTCTCATAAGATAAGGGCCTCACTGCAGTCAGATTCAGCACAGGATGCAAATAGAGACTGTGTGATAATTTCACAGCAAATAGAGTTTAAGCCTGTTACAAAGTCTGCATATTTTGAATCATCTGAAGGATTATCAGGACCAAGACTGCCTGGCATACAAACGGGATCTATTTCTACTCCTGCCAGCAGCTCCAATGAGCAAATAACGGGAAGCTTTGCTTACCTGTTTCAGCCTGGAGTTATATCATCATTTAGGTCAAATATAATTCCGTTTGATGACTCGCAGATGCTATTTCCAAGATTTGTACTTGGTGATGATCATCCAACAGGAGCTAGCGGCTCTCTTATGATAGAGGCTATATCAGGAAGCTTTAGGGACAGAGGACCATTTGGAACACGTTTTAAGTCTGCAGCTGCAGGGTTTATCTTTAGAGAGATATCTGTTACAGGAAGTGACACAGGATGTAGCACAGTTCTCGGAACTGATTCAATTGCATTTGCAGGACTAAAGAGATGAGCAGTATTGAGATAATCAGCGGAACGCAGACAAGATTTCTTGGAATACCCCCAAGATTACAAATCAGGATTGAGGATAATAGAACAGGATCGTATCCTGTTATTCGAAGAACTGGTGATCATGATAGAATGGGATTCATGTCATCAACATTCAATGATGCAAATACGATAGTGTTTACAGGAAGCAGTAATGTATTATATCCGCAGCTTCTTCCAAGAAACAGCCAGATGATACAAGGATTAACTGGAACAATTGAAACTGTCTCATCGATGTCTGCTGGAACATCATTTGTATCAAATTTGATATCTCAAAGCATTATTCCCGGCGGTGCAGCACCTGAGACAATTACACCGTTTGTTGATAGTAGAATTTATTTATCGGAAAGCGCATTTTATCTAACAGGCACATCGCCAGACCAGATGCTCGGATTTTCAAGTCCACTAAAAGACAAGACACAGATAAGAATTGATATCACACATAATGCACCTACAGCACACTATAGCACAAGATTTTCAAGACACTCAGATGGCGCAGGAGGAGATAAATTTGTTACAGCTAGTAGCGAATTTGCAGGCCGTGACATAACTGGTTTTTCATATTATAACTGGGATCTAAAACGGTGGGAAGATACAGGTCACATTGATCCTGCATCACAGACATCTCTACAGTATGACTGGTCAGTCGATGCTTCACATATAACACAAGCAGGGCTCGGCACGCCAGCAGCAAGACTAAACATACACTCAGGAGTGGCAAGATTCCCACAGCAATTTGTTCCACATGAAGCATATGCTTTGCAAGATCTTACGTCTATTACTAGCACTATTGCCCAAAATTCAAACTTAGCTAGATCGGGATTTCCTACTATTACACACATGGCTCCGGCAGATACAAGATACCATGCAACATCAAGCCAGTGTTTAAAAATGTCAGACTATATCTCTAGCCCATTTGCACTTGAAAAGCTTGTAGTAAATTTACCAATAATGGCACAAAGGCAGATAAACGGATCAGGAAGCACAGCAGAGTCATATTCTAGAAGGCTTAGATCACCAGAGAATAAAGTTCCACAGCAGGATTACGTATTTTTCATCTATAGGCAGCAAAAAAAACCATTTGCTAGAGGAAAGTATAGCGGAAATAATGATCACGGACCAAACACACACGCATCAGGAACCGCTGTAACAGCAAGTTTTGGAGGAAGAGATTCTCACTATGGTGTATCTGGAAGTCAGAGGTTTCTTATTTGTAGCGGTGTTATGACGTTTTATAATAAAAGCGTTCAGACAAAAGGCGCGCATGCATCAGGAGATGATACTACGAGAATTTTAAATTTTTCTCCTCTTAACGGTCCATCATTTAAATATGGATTTAATGTAGATCCAGTAGCTGGTCCATACGATTCTGCTGGCGGTGACCCGATCACTCATCCACTAAGCCCTGCTACGTT
>NZAS01000052.1 GCA_002686195.1 Candidatus Pacearchaeota archaeon
TGGAGCTTTTATTAAAAATATTACATTGGAATATAAGGATGCGATGGCAGCAGTTAGAAAGGCAACAATAGAATGGTCTGTTTGGTCATCGGAAGAATTAGATAAATTTTCGGAACATTTTTTAACTATTGGTTGTATAGTGTCAGTAGATTTTGGTTGGGTTTATAAAAATGATATTACAACTGGGTTAGATACTTTAGCTAATAACATTGATTCAACAGGGATAAGGGATAGTGCGTATCAACATGCAGCAAAAATAGTTTTAGATAAAGGTGGTGATTATGATGGAATGGTGGGAGTAATCAAAAATTTTAATTATAGTCTTAGACAAGATGGTGGTTACGATTGTACTACAGAGCTTATGACAATGGGGTCTAATATCTTTTCTAAAACTCTTGATACAGATGTTGGAAATGTTTTAAATCTTTTCAAAGCTAGAAATCCGAATATTGGTATAAATGATGAAGAAAATAGAAAAAATAGATTATTTTATACTAGTTATGAAAATTTAATATCTACAATTAGGGATTTGGATAATCATATTTTAATTGGTGACGAATCAATATTTAAATATGCGCCGCCTAAAATTTCTGAGGAAATTTCCGAAATTAATGAAACTTATACTGTGATAGATCCTATGACAGGTGGAACGTATATCGTCAAAAAGGATAATCTTCCGGCGAGTCACGGCGGTGGAGAATATGTAACAAAAAATAGAGGTCAACTTGTAGCAGATCAAAAAAACGATACAAGGTTAGGGCAAAAAACTGCCAATTGGGTATTTAAATGGGATGACAATAGACAAATTATTTTTGCGTATAATAAAAAGAAACCGGCCGCAAACTACACATGGGTAACTCTTGGTTGGTTAGAGGATAATATTTTTAATAGATACTTATCTTTTACATCAAAAAAATCGGATAAAGAAGCTATATTAACACTTAGAAGTATAGAATCGTTTATACCAAAAACAACTTCAAAGCCAATTACTGTAAAAGAATTAAAAGAAGATCTTGATATCTTCAATGAGTATTTTGGTACTGCTGGCACATTCAACCAAAATTTTCCATCACCAGAAGGAAGAGTAGAAGCTATGTACGATGATTTTGGTTTTCCAAGAGAAGCTGCAGATACAGAAATAGTAAAAATATCATCTCGGATTAAATATGATCCTATGTTAAAGTTTCCAATTAACCCGATTAAATTTTTATTACCGGGAGTACATGGAAATAATCGTGATGGCGGAGGCGAAGCCTTATTTAATAAAGTGGCGGCAGGGAAACATTTTAGCAGTTTATATAAAGCTCTTAGTAAAATTCTTTCAGAAGAAAGTAATAAATTTAAACGATTTGTGGCTCAAGAAGGCGGTAAAGCCGGCGTCCTTAGAAATATTTTTATAAGTGTTGATCAAATAAAAAAGGCTTTTAAAGTAGATAAAAAAGAGGCTAGTAACGCTTCAAATAAAGGATTTTCAGGAGAACCTAATTTTCTTACAGGTTATAATAGGTTACTATCTAATCTCTCTCATAATTTTCATGGATTTTGGGATTTTGAGATTGTACAGTCTAATTATGATACTAATAATGTAAAAGTTATAGATGGCACATATAGTCCTACTTTAAATTTGGATTGGTCACGTAATAATAATTTTAATTTATATAAATTTCCTAGTTTTCAATTAGATAGTATAGTTAAATCTCAGAATTTAGTATCTAAAATTTCAAATGCATTTGGATTAGCTGCTATGTATGAAAATAATAGACCAGGCGATGGACTTCCATATTATGAAAATATTGGATCTGGCCATAAACATAGTATGGGTGGATTAACTATAACTGATTCTGATGAAAAAATTAGAAGTGCATTTTTAGGAGATTTAACTTTAGCTCATAGGTCAAAAATAAATGCTGAAGGAGAGATTACGGATTCAAATTTTGGTAATAGTAGTGCTAATCCAAATCTATCAATAAAAAAGGGGGGAAGTCTATTAGGAATATCCGGAGACAGTCCTTTAGAAGAATATCAAAAATGGCTATCGGGAGCAAAAGAAGATAAAACATCTGATACAGATTCTATAACAAATATTGTTAATTTCTGGAATAGACTTTTTACAGATGATAAAGCATTGACCGGCAGAGAAATGGGAGAAGTAGAGGATCTTTATAATAGTATTTTAGATGGGACATTAAAACCAGAAGTGATTGATGCTTGGATTCAAACTATTGTAACTACAACCAACCAGCAGTATAAGGATGTGGTAAAAAGAATGAAAGAGCAGTTAGGATCTGATTCTGGCGACAAAGGCAAAGAGCTTGCTGAGATTCTTAGCAGTAGGCCCCCAGAGGAAAAACGAATGAATCCGCAAACACTTTTGGAAGCTCTAAATGAAGAAAAGACTTTGGTACAATCAATTAACCCCAACGCACCCAATTATTTTGAAAATAACCAATTTTCTTTTTATGCAACGCATCCTATATTTAAACATACTCAGAATGGTGTAGTTCCATGGATGGTTAAAGGTAAAGATATAGGTCTCAACCCTTTAGTTAATTCAATGGTAAAAACTAATTTGAATCATTTTAGAAAATTATTTTCAGATCCTATGATTCCATTAGACTTAAATTTGGAAATAGATGGTATAGGAGGTATAGTACCCGGACATATTTTTCATACGGATTATATCAAAGATTCTTATAAGAATGTATTTCCAGGAGGCGCACCTAATCCGCTCACAATTGGTCCGCCAGTATATTGGCAAGTAAAAGGACTTGTACAAAAAGTAAGTTCAGAAGGGTGGATTACAGAGGTGGTTGGACAAACTAGAAATAATTCTCAATTGATTCAATGGAATTTGGGAATAATGAATGAAAAAGAGAACTTAGAAGAAAACACTAAAGTTGCTACAGAAGGTGTGACGAGTGATGAGTCTGGTAAACTTGAATTAGTGAAAGAATTAGACTCTTTAACGTTATACGATGCGTGGACAGATGAATCAATAACATCAGAGCAAGCAGCATTGTGGTCAATACTTAATAGTGTAGAGCATTGGACAGAAGAAGAACGACTTAAATATCAGCATTCAGGTGGCGGTGTAGAAAACATCCCAGAAAGAATGAAAGAGACTTATGATTTACTGGTAGCGAGCCACAAAGTTATTCAAGAAGCAGCAAATAATTCTGATGCAATTATTGGTGATTCTGAAGCAGACCAACAGGGGCCACCACCTACCATTGCGAGTTTTGCTAGACTTGACGCTGCAAACGGTATAAAACATCCTGACCCAAATTATCCTGCAGTTAATCAAATAAGATCTTATATTTCTACAATTTCTGGTAATGATTTGATTAAAGCTGGTTTGATGGAAGATATTATTTTTGCTGAATCTACTTATAATCCTGATTCTGTTAATACAGGAGAACTCAGAGGAGTGCCATTTGATGTAGTTGGGCTTGGACAATTTAAAGATGATACTTTTGCTCAAGGAGCAAATTTGTTAGGGAAAGATCCAACGACTTTTATAACAGAGGGGAGTGAAGGACACTTAGGAGATAGAGCGGTAGATAAGAGAAAAGATTTAAAAATAAATATAGCTATGCTGAGTGCATTTTTAGATGATAAGAAATTACATTATTGGGATGCTAGTAAATTTGATGGTGGATCATGGGGCGATGAGTATGAAGATCATGAACTTGTTAGGTTTTATCACACAGGTTATAGAGAAGAAAGTGAACAAAGTGGAGATAGTGACCCTTCTGAACTTGCTGATACCCAACCTACAGTTGAAGTACCGGTACTGGTTGCAGATGACCAGATTGAAATTGTGCAGCCCGGTGGAGGTACACAAGCAGATCCATATAAAGGAATGAAGCTTACAGAAGCTGTTGAAATGGCTGAAGATGATATGCCAAACATGTTTGGTGATAATCCCAAATTTGGGTTTTATTGGACAAATTTACCTGGCGTTTATAATACCAACAGCGGACTCGGTCATACAGTTAGTACTGGATACTGGGATAATTTGCCTCCAGGTTCACGGAGTTGGCATGCAATCAATAATGAGTATGAAATCAGAGAAGGAGGTGCCGGTACTAAGACATTAAAAATTAGACTATATGATACTGTTTTTATGCCAATGCTGTACATTCAAAATAATATGTGGATCTGGTCGGAAGATACATATACAGCGTTCGGAGATGATTACATTCCAGCAGGGCCGGAGTAGGAGGAATTAGTATGACATTACAAGAATTAATTAATAAAAGAAAAGGCAAGGAGTATATTGATTCTACNATTGAAAGNATTAATANNGAAACTACNAGAATTGTAACAGNTAAAATTACNGGNAAAAAAGAATTTAAATATTATNGAAAAAATAATTATGTAAAAGAAGGAGTTCCTTATCATATACACTATACAAAAAGTTTGGAAGAGTATTATATGACAGAATCACAACATGGTGAATCAAGCAAACTTATTTATCCAACAAAAAAAGATACTGATTTTTCATACTATAATGGTTTGAACAAACAATCTCCAATGATTTTAAAAGGTACTTCTGCTTTACCAACTGAAGATGATTATAAAAAAAGTTTTTATGAAAGATTTTTTGCTAAGAAAGTCAACGAATCAAAATCTGTACCATTTGAGATATCTTCAAATCAATTTGACTCTTCTCCATTATACATTTATGTTTCAGTAATTTGGCGTATAAGTGGTAATAAAATTAAAGCTAAAGAATTTAATGATTTGCAAATTGAGAAGGCTAGAAAGGTAATGCCTAATATTAGAAATGTATTAAAGGATTATCAATTTTTTAGATTTGATGAAATATTAGATGTTAAAGAAACAGTTCTAAATAAATTGGGTATGTTAACTAATGAATATTAATTACATTTTGAGACATTAATTTAATACTTATATAAAATGGTTATAGTAGAATCTAGAAAGGAATGGCTAAGTTTTATAGCAGATTTTGAAGAGAATAATTCTATTGTCATTCCCATCCAATGTGATGAAAATAAACACCCAATGGATACCGAGTTGTGTCTGTTTTATATTAAGTTATTAGACTATCCGCTCGAAGAATACATCCTGCCTTTTCGTCATTCTGACGCTATCAATTTATCATCCAAATATATTACAATGACTTGGACGCCAATGGATGTGTTCACTTACGATAAGAAGAAATTACTTCACTTTGTCAAATGGGAAAATGTATATGATGTTCAGATGAATTATTATATGACCAAGAATGAACCATTGTTGATTGATGATGTAACCACTAATGCGCATGAATACTTTTATAGGACACACTATAAAACGAAGAACATAAATTGTGCTATCCCAATAATGAAGCATGTAGAGTGGTGTAGAGAAATGGTAGAACGTTTGAAAGTGATGGCTATGGTAAGACCTGGAAATGAAAGCGTATGCGATATTTACAATAAGGATGTCTTAGAATCACTACAATATATAGAGCAGAGTGGATTACAAACCACAAAAGGTATGGTTTTTAGTGAATACAATCCCTATACTTCTACAGGTCGTCCATCTAATAGATTCGGTGGTATTAACTTTGCTGCTCTTAATAAAACAGATGGTAGTCGTAAGCAATTCATCAGTAGGTTTGGAAAGGATGGTATGTTGGTTGAGATGGACTATGATGCTTATCATTTGAGACTGATTGGTGATTCAGTAGATTATAAATTTCCTAGAGGTTCGGTGCATGGACATATGGCTAAGTTTTATGGTGTTGATTATGATGAGAGTAAGTCATTGTCATTTAAATATTTATATGGTCATATACCAGATGATGTATTAAAAAAGAATCCATTTTTTAAGAAAGTTCAAGTATATATAGACACCCTTTGGGATGGTTATAATTCCAATAATTTCATAAAATCAGATATTTATAATAAGATAATAGATAAAATTTCTAAGAGTTCTGGATTAGATTACTTGACCGATATAAACAAACGCCAAGTTGGTCGAAAAAAATTCGGACAGGCAATGGCTATGTCTGAATACAGCCAAGTAATTTTTGGGAACAATCAATCCCGTGGGCTGAAAATTGTAGATGGTGGATATTGGACTCAAAGAATTAATACAGAGACCGGCAAATATTTTACTGATATGAGTCCGAATTTAAATATTTCGTTTGGACAAGATATTATTACAAGGGGAGACAATATTGGCAATACAAATTTCGGCTTTTTATCTCCCGGCTATATCGTAGCAAACGATAAAGCATATGCAGTGGGTCTTGAACAAGAAGCAGATTATTATGTAAACGTGGAGGCAGAATTGCTCGCAGTAAATTCTAATCTTTTCCCGAGAGTTGACAATGCCCACAGCACCACTAATCAAACGTATGGTGAAAAGCTTTATCAGAGTAGCTTGGAAAACA
>NZAS01000053.1 GCA_002686195.1 Candidatus Pacearchaeota archaeon
CAAGCCCTCCCATTTCCTCAACTCTTCTTCTACTCGCGCCTGAATAGGCAGGGAAGACCCCTTGACTTTGCCTACAGAAGAAAGACTCCCTTCAATTTCATCTATTATGTGCATCAGTCGTCTCCTCCCCTCACAACGCACTCCGAAGGGACGGTTCCGCATATCACGCAAACACCTCTTCTGATTTTATGCGCTGATGCTGGGGGGCATAGGTAATCAAACATAACTTCACACGGCAGTATTTTCCGTTCTTTTGCCCAAAAAGGAACATAATCCCGTTCTGTGTCTTCTATTGCCTTGTTTCGAGAAGCCGTAAAACCAAGACCTCCCGTAGTAATATGATAGATATGGCGTTTTAAGAAGAACTCTTTTTTATCGGGATCGTCGTCATAGGGCATTTTGGTATCATGCCTCAGCTACTTCAGAATCTCGGTTTAGAAGAATGTCGATCTCTTGCCAGCGTTCCCCCAGTTTGCGTAAATATAAAGCGGCTGGAATGTTAAGGTTTTTAGCTGTAATTACAGTGACAAACAGGAGAGTTTCCATCACTGTGTCAGCAGTATTCCCTTCAGTCCACTTCATAAAGGCCTCCACCATATCGAATGCTTTTTCTCTATCCATTTCCATAGTTATAGATCCTTGATAGCGTCAAACAAGGCTTCTGCATCAGGATGGAGATAGCGCGCAGTTGTTTGGATGTCAGAATGACCCAACAGAACTTGTAAAGTTTTGAGGTCAGTCCCGTTGCGTAGGGCGCGGGTGGCGAAAGTATGACGCAAAATATGAGGACTTAAATCCTCAAAAATGTCATTGTCTGAAGCAATCCGCCGGGTGTACCTGCGCACATTGGCGGGA
This sequence comes from Candidatus Pacearchaeota archaeon, assembly GCA_002686195.1. The sequence goes on from NZAS01000053.1 coordinate 856, forward strand.
GTCACAGATTTTCCCTTGTAGCTCGGGAACAACCACTCATCTTCTTGGGGATGCTGCTCTAAATAGACTTCCATTATTTCTTGGGCGCGACCGTTCAAAGGTATAAACCTCTGTTTGTTCCGCTTCCCCCTGAAAATAAAGCCGCGAATGTTCTGACGTTTAGAGTATTCACTTCGTCGCAACATGCAGATTTCAGAGATTCTCATCCCTGTTTCAGGCAGAAGCAGGAGAATGGTCCGAACAGGTTCGGAAAGACCTGCTACCTCTTGCTTGTAGAAGTCAAGCTGCTCTTCAGACAGAGAATCACGAAGACGACAGGGAAGCCCTGCACATTTTGGCAGGACTTCCTCAGCCTCTTCAACGGAAAAACCTTTAACGGCAATAAGGTAATGCTTGACGGCACTGCGGAATGGAAGGACCGTTCCAATAGGAGTCGACTGGTCGATCTTTTCGTTCAGCCATCTAATCGGATCCCTACGACCCATCTGTTTGATGACTTTGGAATAAGATTCCACAGTATTCTGTGACAATCCTTTGCCTTTCAGCTTTTCCCGGAATGAACTCATTTCTTAGAAATGGGCACCGTTCATGGCCAGTGCTCCGTAATCCTGAGCGCCGTTCATGGCAAGAGCCCCATAGTCATGCGCGCCATTCATGGCAAGTGCTCCCATATCATGGGCACCATTCATAGCAAGGGCACCATAATCGGTTCCATTCATCGCAAGGGCTCCATAGCCGGGATTTGCGTGGATAGCTCCCATGTTGTGAGCGCCGTTCATAGCAAGTGCTCCGTAATTAGCGCCGTTCATGGCGAGAGCGCCATATCCATTCAAAGCAAGAGCACCCAAAGCTTCGGCTTCAGCTTCATCTTCTGCTTTTTTGCGCATCATAAACATTGCGGCTGCAGCTACGATTCCAAGGCCTCCAACGCCTATAAGTATATGTTTGATTTCCATTTGTTCGACTCCTATTGAGGTAATGAAAGGGGGCGGGGCCGATGCCCCGAAGAATGGTTTTGAATTAAGAAGTAATAGTCATAAAAAATTGGTGTGTTCCAAATGAGTTCACCAATGCGATCGGCTTGGGATTCAGTGTAATACATATCAAGATTTTCTCCAAGCTGCTCGCTTAAAAAGGGCACGCCCAAAATATGGGCTAATGCGTGTCCAAACTCATGGCGCAACACGGCGGTTGCCATCTCTTCGTTGAGAAGAGAAAATTTAGGCGCAAAAGAGATGCGGGCCTTAGGTCCCGTCTGTAATTCAGTAAGGGCAATTTGGCGCACTTGGGGAAAGAGAGAAGGNGATNCCATCCCAAAAGNGATTGGAANAGNNCNCCCAAGAAGTTGTTCCGCATCTTTTTTGTGGGAGTTAAAAAGTCTTTTAATCGCACGCTCATTCATCACATCTTATCGGCATTTCCGACTAAGCGGTAGGAAAAGTAACTACTGTAGATAGCCCCCAACCCCAAAAGAGCTACAAACGCACGCTTGTAAAGAACATCATCCATTCGACTGGCGGCGTACAGCACTGCAGGCCCTCCTATCACCATTGTGAACAAGCGTTGACGCTGCATAGCCTGTTCACTTTCATTATCAATGCAGTAACGGATGGGTTTACCCTGCGCACTTCGTTCTATGGAGACAATGGGCTCATCGGGCAGCATTCCACCAAGAACGGGAAGTTGATGTAATTTCTCTAATTTCATCTCTTCCCCTTCATGGCGGGTCGAGTGTCTTCATATTGTTGGTAATTGGCATACATGGCGGCAGCACCAAACAGGGCAATAGATATACGATACCACAAAGGCTGAGTGCTACGGAAGAGGGGATACATCATCATAGGACCCACCACTCCCATCATCACCATACGCTGACGTTGGAGGGATTTTTCAACGGCTATAGGAGTGACCACCCCAGCCCCCGAACGACTTTTCTGGTGGTTGGAAGGAAGAATGAAATTAACCATCTCTGATTTACGGGCCTTCTCTGCATATTTAGATGCTTGCTTTGCTGCCTCGCGGCCTTTTCCTGCTATTTTTTGCCCTGTCTTTTTAGCGCGAGCGATTTGTTTACTGGTCGGCATGTTATCTCCTTAGCTTCTGCTGAAGTAAATAAGCGAACGTTTCTAAATGATTGGAGGAAGCCATCAAGAAATCATCCATCCCCAAGGACATATCCGCTCCTTGTCCAGCAGTATACGATGATTTCAAATGGCTTATGCAGATTAAAACCATCTCCAACACCGCAGCAGCCGCTGATCTGCCTGTGGGGGTGACACCATAGCTCCTGATGATACCGATATAGGCTTCTACAATTTCAGGAGATTGAATAAAATCATCTCCTTTTAAGTAGACCAGTTTCTCTCCGAGCGTATCTATCATCTCATCCAGAACCGCATTGTCTTCTTCACCCGCATAAATGCGTTGGTACAAGAGGTGATCTCCATAAGCCCACTCATTCCGAGAAGTCCAATGAGCATTCCAAGCGACATACTTCAATGCCCGTAAAGCCGCAAGTGTGGTGGCCAATGCTTCGTAGTAAGCCGTTGTGGACGTACTTGGATTTTTGCGGGCCATTACTTGTTTCTCCTCATCTCATCATTTGCTTTCGAGAAGGTCCAGAGAGACCATCCCGTAAGCGCTGCTCCAGTGAGCCATGTGGCGCATTTCAAGCTAAAGCTATCAACTTCTTTAGAAGCGGGCATTAAAACCATTAACCCGGTTAATGCCGCAACGATACGCAAAGGCTGAACATACTTCTGTTCTGTTCCATAGGAAGTGGCAAGGTACTTCTCCCCTCCAATGGTGGTAGTGCTTAGGTCGGGAGCCCCAAAGCCGGACAGGAATTGAGGGTTCTGTTGCATAAACTCGCTGGCCGCACGAAACGTATTCAGGCCTTTCTCAAAATCATTCATTTTTTACTCTTTGGTTTATTTCTAACAACCCGAAAACCGATGTCCATGTTGCCAGAAGAAGGCTTCTCATAGTATCTTCCTTTCCGCTCATCCCATTCGGGATCAAATCCGACTGGCCCATCACCTGTTACGGAAACTGCATCTCCGGGATGAAAGTGCGCACTTCCTCCGCGAACAGATCTGACAGTTGCAGTCCTCCAATGTATGGGAGCATGCCATGGATACTTTATCAACACTTGTTTCTTAGGATCATCCGAAACTGGATTTTTCATTTTTTACCCGTTGGTTTATTTCTTACAATTCGAAATCCGAGAAACCTGTTTCCTTCATCGGAGTAGCTTCCCTCAAAGCGATAACTCACACGCGACAGTTCTGCTTCGCCTCCCCACCCGCCTCCACGCTCAACCCGGGGGGGCGTAGAGGCCGAAGCCGTTCGCGTCTGGAGGTCAGCATTTGCTTTTTTGGGATCGTCTGAAACAGGATTCTTCATTTCTTACCCTTGGGTTTATTTCTAACAACCCGAAAACCGAGGTTGGAGTAGCGGAAGTAAGGGGATACACTGAAGCGATCGGAGACACGCGCGTGGGATGCGGGGTAGTCCCAGCCGCCACCACGGAAGAGACGGCCCTTGTTCGCCTCCTTTGCTTTTTTAGGATCGTCAGAAACAGGGTTCTTCATTTCTTCTTCTTTGGTTTGTTTCTAACAACTCGAAAACCGAGGTTGTTGATGCGGTAGGACGGGTTGAGGCTGTTGCGGGACGCGGATTCGAGGTTGAACGGGGACTTGTCCCAGCCGCCACCACGAAGGACGCGATGGCTCCGGCGGACCTCATACTGCTGGAGGGCTGCTTTCTCGGTATTATCTGAAACAGGATTCTTCATTTCTTACCCTTTGGTTTATTCCTTACCACTCGAAATCCAACCGTTGCGTTGTAGGAGTCCGGCGAGCCGTGGTCCCGCTTACTTGCCTTTGCGGACTGCACGACGTTCATCCAATTGCCACCACGAAGGGTGCGGATCTCGTTCCAGACCATGTCGGTAAATTGGCTCCACTCCTCTTCTTGTTTCTTAGGATCATCTGAAACAGGATTCTTCATTTCTTACTCTTTGGTATGTTTCTAACAACCCGAAAACCGAGACCCGCAACGCGGTAGACGGGCTGGAGGTTGCCGCGGAAAGACACACGAGTGCCCCTTGCGACGACGTACGCGCTGCCCCCGCGAAAGACTCGGATTTCTTTTTTTGATCCATCAAGTCTTCTCTTAGGATCGTCTGAAACTGGATTTTTCATTTCTTACTCTTAGGCTTATTTCTTACAACTCGAAATCCGATGAGGTTGTAGCGGATGCACGGGCCGCCGTTGCTGCGGTGCGCGGAGCCGATGGGAGGCGGGTCGTAGACCCAGTTGCCACCTCGAATGATGCGGCGTAACCCATCATACTGCTCGCGGTCTGATTTCTTAGGATCGTCAGAAACTGGATTCTTCATTTCTTACCCTTTGGTTTATTTCTCACAACTCTAAAACCGTAGTTGAAGCGGCGGGAGGACGGGGAGTTGCCGCTGCGGTACGCGGAAAGGAGGAAGTTCGGGGTGGTGTACCAGTGGCCACCACGAAGGACGCGCCTCTCGCCGTCTGCTTTCTTGGGATCGTCTGAAACAGGGTTCTTCATTTTTTACCCTTTGGTTTATTTCTAACAACCCGAAAACCGCAGTTGCTGATGCGGTTGGACGGGCCGATGTAGTAGCGGCGCGTGGATTCGAGGTTGAACGGGGAGTTGAACCAGTAGCCTCCACGGATGCTCCGGTCAGAGTTCTCTTCCTTTCCTTTTTTAGGCTTGTCCGAAACGGGATTTTTCATTTGTGTTCATCTTTGTCGCGAGGATCAGAATGATAAGTGTCATAGCACCACTCGCTGACATTTCCGCTCATGTCGTATAAGTCATACGCATTGCGCTTTTTGCCCCCTACAGGATGCGCTCGATCACCTGAGTTCTTGTAGTACCACGCAACTTCATCGGGATTATTGCTTCCAGCATAGATGAAATCTGTACGAGCACGAGCCGCTGCTTCCCATTCCGCTTCAGTAGGCAAACGATAACCATTTGCATCCCAATCCCAATCGACCTTTTCTCCATCAATCTGATAAACCGGCTCCAGTCCTTCCAATATGGATAATTCATTACAGAAATCCACCGCATCATACCACGAGACATGTGTCATAGGTAAGCTGACCTTTTGAAGCGTATGGTTGACCCGACCGGGACCCATCACATAGGCATATACTCCTTCCGTCACCTCAAACTCTCCCATTTGGAAGGGGCGAAGATCAACGGTAAAGTCTTGAAACTGGTGTTTACCTCCGGGAATGTTCTTCATATTCAAAAGAGGTTGTATTAATTTCCATGCCACNGGATGCTGCAAGTAACATAATTCCATCGCCAAGTTCGAAGCAATGGTGTGCTTTGCGATCCTCTTAAATGTTTGGTACAGCGCAGGAGTATAGACTTTGGCGTTAAAGAAGTCCCAAATCTCTCGTGTGTTGTCGAGTATGTACCGCAATGGAGGAAGGCGAAGGTTGGGGTAGTTGGCGAGAAGCCATTTTAATTGGGAGGTGAGCCCATACTGGATGAGAGTGAAAGTAGTGAAGTAGATGGGAAGGAAGGGGTAGTTAGGGTTACCGCTGATGTCATTAAACGCCTCCGGCATTTGCGCTTCATATATGGAGCCTATACGTTTTAAGGTTTTGTCCCCCCACTTTTGTGCGTCTTCATGGAACCAATTCCACGGAACCGCTCTCCAGTTCAGCGGATCATTGTTAACATCCATAAGCTCGCTCAAATCACCCGTATACTGGACAATGTCAGCACCCGTAGCCAGTGCAGTCCACTCATCATCCGCCGGAGCCTTTCTCACGTTTCGCCCAAAGCCCTTTTCACTGTAAATAAGGATCAACCCTTGTTCATCATACCCATGACCTATAAAGCCCCCGCCGATCGTACACCACTTGGTTCCTGCCCCCAACGCGCATGCAGCCTTATCCGTCAGAACTTCAACAAATGCAAAAGAACTCGGCCCATCAACATCATGTGTCCATTGTGTCCTCCCTATTTGGTGAACACGAGCATGTCCTTGTTCTTGCAGTTTGAGCGCTGTCTCTAACCATTCATCGCCCTCAGCTTGCGTCATTTGAGTTAGCGACTCCAATGCCCCAACTTTCCGCAGATAAGTTCCAAGGCTCGCTACACTCGGGAAGNGTTTAACGGTGAGCGGTCTTGAGGCCCATGGAGGGTTCTTCTTTTGCTTTTGTGCTTCGTAAATGACCGATAAAAACTCGTTGACCTTGTAGAGGTCTTCCATTGTTTTTTGTGGGTTTTTGGTGAACACACCTGCCAACCACATCAAGAACTGGTAAGGACGCTTCGCATCGNTAGCTGAAGGATCTTCACGTTTAAGTCGGTCCAATACAGCAGGCGCAGAGCCCCTGAATTGGTGGAACGCGATTGAGTTGGCCATCTTCCGCAGTATTTTGTCTTTCTTATTCCACGGAAAGGCTGCGTTGACCGCAGGATTGGCTCTGTAACGAGTTGGGTACATCATTTTTTTCTTCCTTTTGGTATATTCTTTACAATCCTGAAACCGTAATCACTGCTCTTATCTGTCGAACCCTCATAAGCCCGATAGTCGTTGAAGAGCCACGCATCAGCACCGTCTTCTGTCGGCTCCTCCTCTCCCCACCCTCCCCCACGGAGAATGCGCTGCTGACTGCCATATCTCGGAAAGCGGCTCGCTATCTCTCTCCGGACTTCCGGAGGGAGTGCAAGATAGGTGGCCAAGCGCTGAACCCGTTCCTCTTCCGATCCCGCATAAGATCCTGTGAGGGTAGCCAGTTTACGCTCCCTCTCTCCCGGTACTATGGGTTTGTCTGATACAGGATTTTTCATCTTTCAGGATTCTTCATCTTTTCAGCGCANNCTCTTGGCGATCATNAATCCAATGGCGAAGCCTACAAGATACTGNGGNGTAAGGATAAAGTTTTTAAGGTTATAGGTGGCTTTCTTTCCAGTAGCCGCACCAAGGGCTCCCCCTTTGCACGCACAAGCGCCGTAGTTGCCCGCATAAGCTCCGGGATGGTATGTGTTTTGAATTGGTGTCATATATGTAGGTTGCATGATTATTCCTCTTCGCGGCGATTAAACCAGTAAGTTCTTTCTTCTTCTTCGTGAGTGGGAAAGTGTTCGGCTGCGTTTTCGAGTTCCGAAAGCTCATACGAAAGATCCCAATAAAGGTCTGCTTGGGGATCCGCCCCTCTTCGTGTATGAAGCGAAGCCTTCAAACGGTCTGGACCCAACTGTTCTTCAAGTTCTTTTATCGCGGAAATGTATTTATCGTAATACGCATTCAGTCTTTTCCGGCGTGCTGCCGAAGAATCCTTGTGATGATAGAGAGGATTCTTTTTCGGGAGGCCATGCGCCTCCCTGATCTTTTTGTAGTGTGCCCTAATAAGAGGTAGGTACTTCTCCTCTCCAAGATGCTTTGCAACGAAGAAGTACTCTTCCAGCATAGTGAGGTCATGGGATCTTTGGTGCGTGAAGTGCTCAGGAGAGACAAAGCCAGAAGGGAGCCACTCGTCCTGAGCGTCGTCAAACACAAAGAAGTGATACGGCTTCATCAGGGCACGCGGATCTAAGCCGTGAAAGTACTCCCGCAGGATGGGCTCTTGTTCCTTGATTCTCTTCATTCCTTTTGGTGCTTTTCCTCCCCGCGCCTCAATACCCAACGAAAGGACTGCTATTTGATAAATAAGGTCGCCTGCATTGCCATCATGG
>NZAS01000054.1 GCA_002686195.1 Candidatus Pacearchaeota archaeon
CTGATGGTGCTGTTGTATTATCACCAACAACTTTTTCTACATCTAAAATCTGTGCACCTGAAACATATATATTTCCTGTTCCTGCAGGATCTAAAATTAAATTATCATTTGATCTTGTAGTTGAGATTTCATTATCATTTATTCTAACACCTTCACTTTCAAGATACCCAGCATTTACTGACAAATTACCTGTAGTAAGTTGTACACTTGTGCCTGGTTGTAATAAAATTCTACCTGTCCCAGCGGGTGCAATTGTGATATCTTCATTACTTCTTCTACCTGTTATTGTTGCATCTCCACTACCAATAGTAAGTGTAGCTGTTTTGATATCAGAAGCATCACCTGTTGTTTGAAGTGTTCCTCCAGTAACTGTTAAACCTGTAAAAGTTGGTGNGTCNCCTGTACCNACNCCAATNNNNGTNCNTAATGTTGCTCCACTTTCAGCAACTGGATCTGTTGACCCATCACCTACAATCATTTCNCCATCGCTTAATACTGACATTGCCGTAATAGCATTTGTACCAGATCCAAGAAGGATACCACCGTCTGTTAAAGAGCTGGCTCCTGTTCCACCATCAGCCACTGTTAAATCTGTTATACCTGTTACAGTACCACTGCTTATAGTTGCTTTTGAAATAACAACAGAACCAGTACCACTTGGTGTAATATTAATATCTTGATTTGATGCTGTTCCTAAAATATCTGCATCAGCAATACTTAAACCATCTGTTGTTAATGATGAAGCTGTACCTGCACCTGTGATGGTAAGTGTATCCGCGGATACTGCTGTTGTAATATTTGTACCTCCAGCGATCTTAATTGTTTCTTGGGAATTAAATGTTGTGCCTGATGAATCATCACCAACAACAGTAATTACATTTGCAACAGATGTTGCTGTATCAGCATTTCCTGTTACGTCACCTGTTACGTCACCTGTTACGTCACCTGTTAAATTTCCTGTAACATTTGATGTAATTGGACTTGCTAGTTCAATGTTTATGTTACCTGAACTTGTTATAGGTGTACTTGTAATTGTAAAATCATCACCTGCTGTTGTTAATCCAATTGATGTAACTGTACCTGTTCCTAGTGAGCTTGTTGTTACGTTTCCTGAAGCATCAAAACTTAAAACTTTACTTGCTCTATCTGATGCACTTGGCATTGTAGTTGTTGCTGTATCTGTATTTGGTTCTGTAGTTGATATTGCTCTGTTTTCTATTTTGTCTGTAGCATCTATAACTGCTTGTGATAAACGATCTAATTCTGCGTTTACTGTGTCTGCCAGGAATGCTCCTGATTGTGTGAAATCTGTTGTTCTTGCTAAATTTGTATCTCTAACAAACGTTATAACTGTTGCCGCTGAAGGGGCTGACACAAATACAATTGATCCTGTTCCTGATGACCCAGAATCAAACGAAACTGTATAGTGCGTAGTTAATGTCTTTTTAGTAGAGCCTTCATATACTGCAATAGATGAACTATCTGCAATTTCAAATGAAAATGTGTATGAAACAGTACTTCCGTCTGCTGTATATGCTACTCTTGGTGTTGTAGTTGCTGTTGTCATTATAATTTAAACTCCTTACTATTTATTGATTTAATTGAAACCACCTTTCCAAAAATTCATCAACGCTCCGTCTGCTGATCTAATTGGTTTCCCAAACATAATCCCAGTTCCTCTATTTTTACGTAATCGTTTTTGAATTCTTTTTTGTGCTCTTCTATAACCTTTAGGATTGATCATTTCTGAAAAATATTCTGTAACGTATTTTCTCCATAACATTTTTGACCACCAAATACTCTTAAATGGTACTTGATTGGTTGCTAGTATTGCTAAATCTTCAAATTCTCTTGCTCGTGCTTTTTTATCTTTTGCTAAAGCAAGGTTGATTCCGCTGTCCATTACTTCAAGTACATCTGCGGCTAATGGTCCTATTACATTGTTGATAATATCCATTTTAGTCATTGCTCTTACATTATTATCTTTTTGAAATCCTGCTATCATTTTATCTCCACCAAACATACTAAACATTAAATCTGATACTATACCAAGTGTACCTGATTCTGTGGCTACTCTTTGCCAAAATTCCATTTTACTTGCATCGTATGTAGGTCTGCCTTTTATAAATTCTTTTAATTGTATTGTTACTGCTGATGTTGCTATTAAACTTGCGGCTATTACAGCAGTACTCATAAGCATATCTGTACTGCTTTGATGTTGCCAATTACGTGCAACAGTTTTTCTAAAAAACGAAATTGGGTGTGCTTTAAATTGAGTCATAGATCTTACTATTTGTGCCCCAGTTCCTTGATATTCTGGAATAAAAAATGCACCAGCCATTCTATCAAACTGTGATGGTTTCATAACCATTGTATCTACTGCATCTGCAACTGCCGCTATAAATTTGCTACGAGTACTGGACACTCCTTTATCATTTCCTAATACTAATTTTGCAACTTTATTTTTAACTACTATATCTCCTTCACCAAGTTTATACATATCTAATCTACCATTAGCATCAAATAATCCGTCTTTAAAAAGATGTTGATTCTTAACTAAATTGTCCCAGGTAGTTTCATTTATTCCATATTTTTGTAAATTGTTTTGAAACTTCTCTCCTAATGTATTCCAAGTTTTTTTTGTTTGAATAAGTTCTCCAAGATGCCTACCATAGACACCTGCGGCACTTGACTGTAAACTTTTAGTCCACCAGTTTAATCCTGATCCTCTAAAAACCATATGAGCAAATGCGGCTGAACCTCTCACCCACGATGTGTCATTATTCATTCCATCATTTAAAATAAATCTTGCACCAGCGGCATTCTGCCAACTCTCTGTCATCTCTACAAAATATCTTGCATATTTTATTCTGGCCGCTTTACCACCACTTACCATTCCTGAACCAGGGAACACCGTTGCTAACAGGCCATCTCTACCAAACAATGGTAAATTAAAAATTCTTTGCCCTGTTGTAATAAACACAGGTATATCTAATATTGCTGTTACTACTGCAGATCCAAGTTTAGCTCCTGCTTGTAAATTCCTTAATACGTTGAATGCTGTTGTACCATGAGCCTGTTCTGCAATGGTTGGTCTAACTAATTCTTTCAAATAATGTAAACTGGCATCTAATTCTCTTGTTTGTGCAACACCTATATCATTTCTTAAATTAGTTTGATCAATAATTTTCATAAACTTCTCTAATCCTACTGTATGATTACCACCTAAAAATTGTGATACACTAATATCTCTTGATAGTTCTTGTATATGTGCAGTTATCTGTTGATGTAAAGTTGCTTCATCTCCATATTTTTTTGTAATCTTTGCAAATGATTTACCATCTTTCCATTTTAACATTCCAACTCTGCCTGTAACTTCCTCTTCCCCTATTCTTGGTTTTCTGCCGTGCCATTCAGCAATTTTTCCTATTATTTTAGGATCATAATCTCCTATATTTCTCCAATCTGTTTTCCCTTCAATACCACTCATTAAATTATCATACATTTGAGCGGCTAAAGATCGCATTCCATCAATTCCTTCTACTTCACCTTTTCCAAAAATTGACTTTCTTTTACGACCGTGAAACTCAAGATCTAATCCTTCTGATACATCTTTAATAAATTGTTCTCTGGTTTGAGTTTCTTTACTTTCGTTTTTAAATCTCTCTTGAATATCTTTGTCTATTTTAACTCTTTTAGTAAGATGTTTGTTCCACCTTACTTTAATACCTAATCTATTATAAGGCATTAGTCTTGCGACTTTGCTGAAAGAACTTTGTGCCTTTAATGTAACTTCTGTCCATAAAGCCTCTGCAATCAAATATGCTCCTGTATTTTTTGTTTTTTGTGTAACATTTAATCCTTTGTTTAATTCAAAATTACTATATTCATCCATAAAATCAGGAAGATTTTTTGGATCAGACATAAATTTTTCGTGATTTATATCAATATTATTTTTTCTAAACGAAATATCTAATTTACTGTGGAAGTCACCAAAAAATTCTGTGCCTGTAACTCTCATAAGTTTATCTAATGGTACAGAACCAAATGTATCGTTGTTATCAACTATTGTAGATTGTATTGCTTTGGCTTGCATTTGCTTTATTTTCTTCGCTGGATTTCTATTCCATATAAGATGCTTTGTTCCATAAAATTTAGTAATATTGTCTTTAACAATATTGATTTTAGTTTCAAATCCTTTTAATCTCATACCACCGTCTATTGCTTTTTTTAATTCTAACATCGCTTCTTTTCTTTTAGTAGCAACATCAAACTGTTTAAATACTTCCCAATTTAGATATGAATTTTCTTGTATATTGTCGTCTTTTATTTTTTTAATCTCTTTTGCAATCCTTTTGTAATCAGCATCTCCAGATTTATATTTTAACTGTTCAGTTTCTAATTTTTTTATTTTATAATCAATAACTTTTCCATACCTTATATCAGTTACAGGTGCATCTAACGATTGGTTTTTAATAATTGCGTCACTTCTAATATTATTAAAGGTTTGCTCAAGATTAAACAATTCATTTGAATCAAGAGATCTGCCCCAGACGGCCTCTATAAATTTTACACAACTTTTAAATTTAGTACTCATTATTTTGTTTTCATACAGTTAAATGCTTTTATTGTAGCATCATCTTCCTGAAACCTTTCACGAACGTTTTTAATAGCCTTTTCAATATCATCCAAATTCATTTTATCAGTTGGTGATAATTTTGTTTTATCAACATCAATTTTTTTATATGATTGTGTTGTTTCATCTAATATAAATCCAAGTCTTCTTAAATCTATATCTTCCATACTTTTTAGTGCATCAAAAATCATTGCATCAATTTCTGCTTCTTCTAATATTATATCTTTTTCTAACTGTTCTCTTAATAGTTTAATTTTTCCATTATCTATAGTATCAAATTCTGAATCAAGATCTGATTTGTTTTTTATTTCGTTTTGTAATTGGTCTGCTTCATTTGTTCTTTCTTGACTTTTTTTAACTTCTACTTCGTCATCACTTAATTTACTTTCTTCTATATTTTTTTCAACAGGATAATGTTTTTTTTCTAAATCTAAGAAATCTTGATCCCATTCTGATCGCGATATGTCTTCACCATCTATAACTTTTCCATCTTGATCTATTTCAATTTTTTTAGCACGAACAACATTGATATCTTTATCTACAAAATATACTTTACGATTGACTTTATCTTCTACTCTTGAGATTTTATCAAACCCCTTTACATCACCTTCACGATTTACAATAGTTTCAAATGCATTTGTATCTAAATTTTTAGTTTCTGTCAATGGACTTTTATTGTTTGTAACACCTTCTAAATCTATACGTGCATCTGGATTTTTATTTGTTGAAATATTGTCTGATGCTTTTACAATAATTCCCATATCCCCAGCAATTTTTACGTGACCTAATTCATTGATATCAATTCTAGCATATGATGAACCAGCTGGTATTGTTTTACTAATATTACCTTCAAGATCAATATAATGTGTTCCTTGTACTGAAAAATCAATTGTTCCGCGATTTACTTGTGATGGATATCCTATTTTATTTTCTTCAATCAATCTTCGTACTGTTTTAGTTGTTCTGTTCTTTGTATTTTTTAATGTAAAGTCTTTGTTTAATCTAGTAGCCGCATTTTCAGGAACACCCATATTTTTAATACCTCTAATTCCTTTTCCTACAATTGGACCTATAGAACCAATACCACCTCCTAATACAGCGGCAAAAATCATATTTCTTACAACACTATATTCACCTTCCATACCTCTTAAATCATATGCGGCATAACCAAGTGGACTAATTCCAAGTTCAATTGATGCATTTAATCCAGCAATAAGTCCTGCTGTTTTCCAAATACTTTTTCCTGCAAGTCCTATTGGAACAGGAATTAAATTTACTGGGTCAGCTATGGCACCACCAAATGCACCTAATGTTTTCAAAGACCAGAATCCACCTGGTTCCATTTGAAATCTTTTTGCGGCAACCTGTGCTTCTTTTGCATTATACAACATTTCGTAAGACATATGTGGTTCCCACTCTAATCCTTCTACTTTTAGACCAGACGCAGGATCGTTATATTGCTCTTCTGATATTTCGCTTTCTCCTGCGACTTCGTAACGTTGTTTTGCTCTACTATTAGCGGTAATAGTATTAAAGTAACTGATTGTTGTATCTTTAATACCTGATTTAGCCCCTATAACAAGGGTATCCCAAGCACCTTTTTCAAATGGTGATACTGTTTCTTTTGTAGCTCTACCTACGTATGAATCTTTTAATATTACTGGCATCTTATTAAGATCCTGTTATTTCAAAAAATGGATCTACACCAAGTTCTGGTGGTTCTATTCTTTGATATGGATTATCTGATTGTTCTCTAATAATAGTAAACAAATATTGTAATGGTGTTTGTGTACTACCTGTATTACCTTTATCTACTAAACCACCTTTGAATAATGCGTGTTTTTCTGGATCATTTAATAAATCCATTATTGCTTTTCTATTCATACCATATTGAGCATTTCTTCCATATGGTATATTATTACCAATCCATTCTAACATCCATGGTTGCATATCACCAGTTGATACTGCGTGACTAACCATAACAAGTATGTCTTGTTCATTTTCATCATTTGTAAGTTCCGTTGTTGCAAAATCACCTTTTTTTAATGCCATAACAGTTGCGTTGGCTAATGATTCTTCTGGTTTAATATACGATTGTGGTCCAGCCTGTCTGCCTCCAGCTGTTTCCATATCTTCTATTTTCTTTTTGAATTCTACGTTTGCTTCAATTACTTTTTCGTTTAAAGTTTTCTCTCTCAGATCAACTTGAGTTACATTTGCTTCATCTACCCACGAAACTTCTTTTAATACTTTAAATTTATTTGTAAAACCAGTATGACTGTATTCAATATAGTCTGCTTGATTTTGTAATTGTGCTGAAATTGGTACATTACCTTTTACTTTTGAATATGGTTTAATTGAAAATTCTGAATACATACTATCACCAGCCTGCGTTATCTGTGATAACATTACAGGAGTACCTGCTTCATCATAATAGGTTATTTTACCATTTGCAAGACTAATAGTAAAATCTTCAAAATTGCCTTGTAAATCATCAACTGTATCAAGATTTGCACTAACACCACCAAATGCTAATGGATCTTTTGCAACTGCTTGATGCATTTTTTTGTACTCCTCAAAAGCTGTCTGATTAGGAATATCATTTAGAGAAGCAAATATTTTTTGACCTGGAGCAAGTTCTCCTATGAAAAAATTACCTTGAGTTGAATCAGTTCCACTTATATATTTGTCTGTTAGTTCTATTGCTCTGCCAATATCACCTCTTGTACTCACAATAAATTTTGCCAGCATAGTTTTATGCATTGCCATCATTGATTGTGTTTGTGCTGTTGACCATGAACCTTTTGTAAATCCGTATTTTGAATCATCACTAAACTCTGCTTCTGTTATGTTTTTTAAAACAGTTTCCATATTTTCTCCTTCATACCCTTCAGCTTCTAATTCACTTTTATATGATGACATATTCACAAGATTATTAGTATATGCTTTTGTTGCATCACCTAACTGTACAGATGCAAATTCTCTTCCTGGACCATGAATAGCCAATAATGCTAATAAAACATCGTCTTCAACTTTTTCACTTTGTTCTACTAATTTTTGCATAATTTGATATGTATTATCTTCACCATATTGCATATATGCCTGATTTATAAACTGAATTTGTGCATCACCATTCTCTGCATTACTAAGACCTGTTTTAAAATCATTTACTAATTTTTGTGGCATAACATTGATCATATCAACTTGAATATTAAGTGTTGATGCTACATCTTTTTTTAATTGGTCTAGTCCTGCTTTAGTGTTATCTGTAGTTGGATCCCAATTTATAATACCTTTAGATATCAATGCTTGAACAGCATTGTTTCCATTATCATCTAATAATGTTGCTAATTCGTTTTGTGCAGTATTAAATGCCTCTATTTTTAATCTCTGTACCTTGATAGCTTGGTCTTTTTCATCTTGCGTTTTAAATATAACTTTGCCATTTTTATCTTTAGTTTTTCCAACTACTATTGTTTCAAAATATTTTTCCCTTTCTTTTAAAAGAATTGCTTCTTGGGTTGCTTCTNNAGTTCCTCTACCTAAAACATAACTTTGGTATGCGGATGTACCNNCGGCTACAGACTCACTCCANTNTTGATCAAANNTTTGTAATTCTAATTCTGTTGCACCTGATCTTTCTAATTTTGATCTAATTTTTTCTTTATCGTGCTCTGATTGCCATCTTACGAAGGTGCTATGATCAGTATCTTGAGATGGATTATTGATATCTGATCGTTCAGTAGTTTGATAGTTTGCATCTGTGAATATTTGCTTTTTAATAGTATTACCAGATGCATTTGATGCATATGCTTCCGTAGCTTCTGCCATTGCGTCTGCTTTTAAAGATGTATTTGCTGTTCCAAAGTTTTTATTAAGTGCTGTAATTTTTTTCTTTAATTGTTCTTGTTCTGTTAAAGTTAAATCCATACCACGTGGAAATACTTTGCTTAAATCTTTTGTATCTAAATCACCTTTCCAACTTCCGTTCTCTATTTTTTCTATTAAAGCGGCTCTTGCTTTAGGATCTCCTTCTACTCTTTTCCATTCTGCTTCTAACAATGCCTCAAACATATTAAGTCTAAATGCATTTCTTTGTACATTAGAAAAGTCTGATGTAGGTGATAATGTTTGTAAATCAATTTCAATTTTTGCCTTTGCCGCTTCCATTAAGGCTAATGCATTTTCATCACCTGTTAAAATAGCGAGTCTGGCTGTGTTTGCACTTTTATCAATTACAAATTCTGCCTGATTAAGTGCTTCTATTCTTTTTTGATCAATTATGTTTCCTTGTATTTCTGCTCCAACTGCCGCTTTTTGTTTTTCGTAAGCCATAAACACAGGGTTCTGCATTTTTTCTGGTAATGAACCTAATAATTCTGCTTCATATTCTTTTGTTGCTTCTACATAACCTTCTGGATCAAGTTTGAACTTTGTTCTCCATAAGTCCATATTTGTAGAAATCTCTATTTCTTTATTATGTAAAAATGCTGTATTTTGTCCATTCTCATATGCCGCTCCTGAAATGGTCCATGACGGTTGTAACTTGTCTTGAATTGTAGTTTCACCTTTTTTGTTTGCTTCTAATTCTCTTTCTTGTCCTACTTTAAATGCTTTATCTTTTGCATCAGCATCAGCAACGTTGTTTGCTAATGTAGAAATACTATCAACAACTTTAATTGCCGCATCTCCACCAACGTAAGGCATTGAAAATGTAGCCTTGGGTGCAATATTTGATCCAGTAGATGTATCTTGTTTTACATTTACTTTTTTGCTTCTTATTAGTTCTGGTCTTGTTGGTATATCTGGCATTATCGTACATCCTCTATACTTGGGTTTGTATTTTTTGGAATAGGTCCTCTTGTACCTAATGTAATTGCCGCATTTGTCATTCCACCAAGTAAAGAAATTTTAGCTTCGTGTCTGTAACTGTCAGCACTTAATTTTTTACTTAAAATAGATTGTGATGTATTAAATGTATCTGTGAATTGATCTTCTGCAAAATTAGCCGCTGTTTGTCCTAATATTTGTCCTGGTGTGCCTTCCATTTTTATACCAGCCGCTGAATACAATGCTCGTTGTTCTCCAATTTTGGCTCTTAATGCTCTTAATCTTTTTATTTTTCTTAATGCATATGATTCTGTTTCCATTTTTCCTTGAAACATTGTAAATCCTGCTTTGGCTTGCATTTGTTGTGCTTGTAAAAAGCCCATATACATCTGCCCACCTGCACCAATAAATGGTGCCGCAACTCTTGCCGCATTGAATAATGTGTTTAACGTTGATGATGCTTTAACAGCGGTACTTGCCGCTTGGAATGCTTGACTTGCTGATGTGAATAATGTTGAACCACCACCTGTTGCATAAGCGGCCGCTCCTATTAAAGCAATTTTAGCTAATTTATTTTTTGGTGCACACATTGTTAGTTTCTTTTCCTCTCAACTAGATAAATTTTTTCGTCCCCTACTGTGTAAGATCCAAATTGTTTAAATTTTAATGTATTTAACCATTTTATAGAGTCTGCGTGTTTAGACCAAACCTGAACCACGTGTCGTTTTGTAGGGTGTTTTTTCATACTTCGTTTAATCAATTGATTTGCTTCTCTAGTAATTCTAATAAAGAAATCTTTAACCATTGGAGTTGCTACAAACCAATACCATACTTCATCATCTATTACGTGAGTGCCAGATGCTAAAAAAGGAACACCATAATATGTTCCTGTTACTCCATCTTCTAATTCTTCGTATTTGTTTAGGATTAATGCTTTGGTATAACCCATTAGCATAAATTCCATTTCGTCTGCGACACGACAATTATTTACAACATATCTAAAATGTGTAAAATTTAATGAATGTCTGACTGGTTGTTTATCCTGCTTGTAATTTTCCTGCACCAAATTTAACTTCCGTAATACTACTTAATATAGTGCAAGGAAGAGGGTCAGTCATTGTGAAAGTAACTTGTGGTGTTGTACTATAACCATTAAGTCTAACTCTTTTCATTCCTGAAAAAGCAGTTACACCTTGATTTAATAATGCTGTTCCTAATTCTCTAAAAGGTACTGTAATATTATCAACTGTCAATGCTTTGGCATTATATAATTGTAAATCAACTAATACTTTCCTCATTTTTTCTCCTAAAGTACTTTGACCTCCTGTTTGTATTATTAAGTTTAATGTTTTTGCTGTTGCTGTATATGTGTTTCCAATTTGTGTAGATGAACTTTCTCTTGTTAAAGTAAAATTACCTGCCGCAGTTACAGTCACGTCAGGGTGTTTTAGTCCGTCAGCTACTACTTGTACTGTTTGTCCTTCTAATCCTTGGGCACCTGTAAAACTTGATGCTGTTGCACTTGACGTATGATAACTGTCAACGTAAACATCATCTTCAGTAAGTTTTTCTAAAAACACACCTGTTTGTAAAGTTGAACCATCATTATCATATCTTTGTACCAATGTATATAAAGAATTATCTGCTACTCCTACTGCTTTAAAGTTTCCATTAGTTGTCCATTTGTTCCATCCTACAACTGAAAACTCTACATTTATACCTAAACAACCTATTGAACCATCTGAATTTAATGCAAAAGTATAGTTTGTATTATTGTTTGAATAGTTTGCTAGGTATGCCATTTGTGTTGCACCTGTTAGCATATCGTGATGAATTAAAGAATAGTTTTTTGCTGAATAGGCATCTGTATTAAAATTATAAACGAATGCTCTGGTTTGTTTTCCTGATTTATCATTGAATAATACTTCATTATCAACAACAACTGGTTCTGTTGTGCCTGCAGAAACTCCATATCTTGTTTGCTGACGAACGAGGACATTGCTTGGAGTTACTGGCTCTCCACTTAAATCAAATTCACCATCTGATGTAAAAATAAAAAGTGATTGTTGTGATACTAGATGTCTAATAATATTAAGTTCATCTGATGCTATTGTAAAAATAAAAGAAGCATCATCAGTAATATCTCCTGTTACATCACTACCATCTACAACTTTTGTGTAAGGATCAAAATCATAAAAGTTTCCTGTTTGTGATCCAAATATTGTTTGAGGTTTATCTCTAGTACCTCCAAATACTAATCTATTTTGATGAAACGAAACTGAACGTGGCCAGCCTCCACCTAATGAAGCACTTAAATTACTAAAAGCAGATATTTCCCATTCGTTACCTGGTGCTCCTTCTGTATCTACTAAATCGTAAATTACATCTGCTGTCATTACAGTTGATGATGAGTGTGTTTTTAATTGTACCAACCCACCATTAATATTCACGTACATATTTTTGTGTCCATCAGGCCAATCAGCATCAACCCAAGCATAAGAACCACTTGACAATGTCATATTAATTCCTGTACCCGTTACTGCTGATGGTGTAAGTGTTGTTGCAAAACTAAAATTTGCTAAAGGTACAACGTCAAAACTCAAATAACTTGATGTCCAATCTGTGTTTACAGATCCTCTTACTAATTGTATAGGTTGTATATCTGGATGAACCAAAATCATTACATCAAATGATTGTGTAAATCTTACATCAGCTATTTCGGCTGTTGTAATTGGAAAAACTTGTCCACCCACACCATGTGTTAAATGTGCTACTCTTGTATCTTGATAAAAGATATGCATTTCTGCAGTAGTACCAGCATCACTATCTGTTGGCTCTAATACAATAATGTATTCTTGTCCATCACTAAATCTAAATGGAATAAGTCTGCTTGATGCGTGAAAGCCTGCTGTTGTTAAACTTGTTGATCCATCTGGTGTTGTTGATGCATCAGGATCTGCGGATATATATTGGAAACCTTTTCTCTTTTGCATACCACCTTGCGGTAATAAAAGCATATTTGTACATTCTTCTAAACCAGTTTTATAAAGTTGTGAATCTACCCTGCCATCCATGAAGGGGCCTAGTTGGCCTGTGTTGTAAGAATTTTGAGTTATACGACGTGTTGTCATTCATTAATTAGTTGGATGTCTTAGTCTATTAAAATTGCCACTTATGTGTGCTTCAATCAATTGACCAGCTGGTACAATATTTCTTGGTGGATTTTCTTGTCCATCTGCTATCCTTGCCGCTCTTAATTTAGATTGGAAGTCTTCTGCAAGCCTGCCTGTAAGTGTTCCAACTCCTGTAATTGCTTCGTTGATTTCTACTGCTAATTTTGCAATAAGTGCCTCTATAAAAAATACTGGAAAATTATCTTCTGTTAAATCTTTTACGTAGATAATGTTCAATGGATCTGTATTTGAATAAACTTTTGCACCTTCTACAGAATAATCTGTAATTGCATACCCTTGGCTATCAAAAAATCCTTTTATTCTTATTACATCACCTGGTAAACTGTGTGTTTTAGTATAACTTAAATCTGTTGGTGTTTCTGTTGTAAGATTTACTGCTACTTTTGTAATTGCAAAATTCCAAAAAGTATAATACATTAAACCTTTTTTAACATTACTATACATTGTAGAACAAACGTTTGCTTCGTTTGATCCGTCTGTGAATGCAGAAATAGTTGATGCTCCACATTTTACTAATGCTTGATTTGAAATTGATATATTTGACTCAGCCATTTGTTAAATTCCTTTTAATAATATTATTTACCGCATAAAACAAGACAGGCCCTTTAAGGGCCTGTCAATCATTAAGAAACGAGGTTATCCTTTCTTAAGTTAATTTACTGATTACTCAGTAACTTGTATTTCTACAACTCCGTCAGCATCTATCAACGCTGAACCCATTGACATCTCACCTAAAATAAGTGTAGATGCTTTTTGTGGAACATAGTTGATACCAACTGAAACGTCAGAACCTACTGCTAATCCCATTGAATTTTTGTGGAATGCGTAACATTTTCTAACAACTGAATCAGCTGATAAAAGATTTGAAACGACCACTCTAAATCCAAATATTGAAGGGATATATCCTGTTGCCAACGCATTGTTAGTAATAATTCCGTTGTCAGAACTTACTAACGTAGTGTCAGTTAAAAGATCAGTTAAAGCGGCAGGTGATATAACCAAAGTACGATCACCTGAAGGTACGTCTAGTCCGTTTAAAGACTCATGTACTTCAAGCAACGCGGCTTTGTTAAGACCTGATGATCCTTGTGCAGTATATTTGATTGTTGTTGGTGTGCCATCATCTAATGCGTCAACAATAGCCTGATCCGCGGCACGAGCTAATGCTCCACCTATCGCTTCAGAAAATGTTGATCTCATATCGATGTTAGTTTTGATTTCATCAAGTGATTGTACGTATTCACCTGCATGGTAATTTGCAAGAGTACATGATACTGTTGCGTTCTGTGCAGTAGAACCTGTGTAGGCACCTGGTGATGTTAAAGACTTAGATGTATCTGACATTACTACGATGTCTTCAAATCTAGCCTTGTTTTTAATCGAACCACCTTTTGTTAAAGTGTTAAACTTGTAAACTGAACCAGTTACATTTCTAACAACTCTAACAGAGTTAGTAAGATTTGACGTCAACTGCTGATAAGCGTGTTTGACATCATCTGCGAACATAGTTGTAAATGCATTACTAACTGATGTTCCTGCGTTTGCTACTAAAGCCATTTTATTTTCCTCTCTTTAGTGTTTGTTATTATTATAGTTTAACGCTATGGAATTGTGTTATACTTGAATGGGCCTTATGGTTGTCCTTCTTATACAACGTTCTAGAACTTGTATTTTACAGCAATACCAACTGTTTGTAATCTTGTACAACCAAAGTAGGCCTTACGGTTATCTACGTGATTATTTATAGGTTTTCAAAAAATCTTTATCAGTGTTTATTTTTATTTTAGGATAATATGCTAATATTTTTTCAAATGTATGCTTATATCTCCACTCTGGTACTTGATTATGTACTAAACTTACGTTTGTATCTGTTCTTTTTCTGTATATAGAGTCTGGACCTCCATCAAATCCTATTACATCTATATCTGTAAATCCTAATTGTGCGGCAAATACAATACATATTTCTCCTGTAAGCCAACTGTTCATTCTAAAATATGGAAAACGAATTTGTCTCATATCAGGAATTGTTATTGTACTTGTTTCTCTATGGGCTCTATGTGACATCATTGGCAAATATACTTGTTTAATTTTATCTTTGCTCATTTGTTCTAACACTCTTCTGTCTTTAGCAATAAGCCAGTCAGGCATAAACTCTTTGTATATTTGATTGCAACCAAATGTTGGATAATTTAATTT
>NZAS01000055.1 GCA_002686195.1 Candidatus Pacearchaeota archaeon
CTACAGCGTATGTGTTAGCACCTACATTTCCATTTGCTTGCGGTAATTTTTGTCCAACAACAAACCCAGCATTTGTTACCTTGCCCGTTGTTGCATTCTTTTTCTTTCCGTCGCCGGCGCCAAGGACCCTAATATACGTCAGAGCCTGAGCGCTGTTAAGCCACTCATTCACTGCAAGCGGTCCAAATCTTTCACCGTCTGTATTTCCAAATGTGTTTGCAAAATCACTGTAATTTGCAACAGTTACTGGAACAAATGCCGGACCAGACTCTGCTGTTCCAATCACACCTGCAGGAGTTCCAACAGGACCTAATGATGTCTTTCGTCCAGACACATCGATCTCTCTTGTACTTACGCCTGCGCTTCTAAAAACTATTTCAGCCATTTAGAGTTTCTCCACAAATCATAGATAAATATTTCTTACTCAAAACTTACCCCTGCAGACGTAATAATAAAGTCTATTGCGATAAATTCTATTGCTCTAGTTGGAACAAGAACTATTCTACCGTTAAGCCGACTTTGTTCTACGTCCTCTCTAGTATTATTTGAATCATCCATTACAACACTAAACTGATCAATTCCTTGCTGTGTCTGAATAAGTGATAATAGAGGTGTTACTTGTGAGACAAATCTTGCTCTTGTCTCTGTTGTGTTTTGCTCAAATACTATTTTACTTGCTACGTCAGATATTATTCTCTTTGCTTCAAGAAGCATTCTTCTAACATTGACTCTATCAAGAGATGTTTTTGCTTGCTGCAATGTCTTTTGCCCAAAGATGACGAATCCTGCATTTGGAAATGTTGCAATTGGATTTATTCTTGCCTCGTATAGGTCATTTCTATCACTTGCGTTTAATCTTGCCCTTGTATTCACAACAAAGTCAAGAGCAGCTCTATTAAATCCTGCCGGAGCAAACCACGGATATGATACATTATCATTAAATCCTAGCGCACCAATTACTGCAATGCTAGCAGGAACTTCAACAGTTCTATTATTTACAGGATCATTAATTGATACATCTGGAAAATATGCAGCTGCATAATTGCTATCTAGTGCCTGGGCATCGAACTTTTCTATAGTCTTTTCAACATCGGGCCGAGCACTGCTATCATAAAATAGCCTATTATTATCCCCGTCATATGAGGGAGTATCAAGAACATAAATTGCCTTTCCATAATCCTCAACCAGGTCTATGACGTAATCAGTTACATGACTATCTCTTATACCAGGTATTACAATAATATTAACACGTGATGTCATTTCATCTGTCAGTATCTCTGCTGCAGCCCTATATGATCTAACTGTGCTATTATCCTTTCCTGACCCTACTGTCATACTTGTTGTCAGGCCTATGTTTAATGGATTTCCATCTGTGCTTGATAAATTAGACTCAGACGCCTTTCCTGCAGCATCAGATGATGCTGCTCTATCATTTAGTCTTGACATATCTCTGTCAAGAATGTTTACACCGTCGAACCCACCGTAAAAGAAATTTGTAAACTTTGTGTAGTTTGTAAATTTATTAAAGTGCACAGACCCGGTTAAAGAAATAAGCGATGCAAGTGTAAGTCTATCTTCTGCTGTTCCGTCTGACACAGCATACGTAGTTCCCTTTGGTACACCATTTCTAATATAGCATGCTTCAAGCATGTGATCCTTTGCTGTTCCCGTTATCTGACTTGCAACGGTCTGATTTAATCCAGACCTGCCGCTGTTTGTTAATGCAGCTGATATGACGTTTCCAAGTGCAACTCTTGCTAGAGTAAATTTATTATTATTAAATTCATCAGCTCCTGATCCGGTGACCACCAGGTCCATCTTAGAGATGGCGAGTAGCTTAGAATAATTTTCAATTAGTGGGTTTGGTGTGCTAGAAACGTTTGCGTTAAGAATTGAATCATCAAGAGATGAACTTCTTGGAACTATCTCAAACTTAGTTCCCCAATAAAATCTGGCATCAACTCTCTCGCTATTTCCTGGAGATCCTGCTAGACCGGATGTTGCAACATTTCCTCTTGTAACTTTAAACCTATATGGAACTGGTGGGAATATTGATCCTGAAAGTAATTCTTCTGCGCCTGCGCTTCCGGCGTCGCCGCTGCCTGATGATTTTCTTGGTGTGAATGATAATCTTGATCCAGGATTTCCGAGATTTAGGCCCAATGAAGAAGTCATTCCAGTAGTTGAATTATCTGCAAGTGTCTCAGTGGTTTTTAGAGACGGGAAACCTCTAAATCCGAATGGTAAAGCATCTACAGGTATGTTTCTGTCCTCGGCATCAGTATGCATCACAATTCTAACCCTTGATGACACATTTGCATACTTTCCGGACATTAAGAGGCGTCTTTCATCAGATGTCTCTGCATCAAAGTTATATGAAACCTTTAAATCACCTATCTTCTTAGCAACATAATTTTCATCGCTCGGATTTAGCGTACACAGAGGATACTGTTCTAAAATTGATGGATTTGTGTCTGTATCTCCAAACGATCTTATCTCTACTGTAAATGTTCCGTTCTTATTCTTTACATTTGTAGACTTTCTAATATTTGAAATTGATACTTTAAACTTTGTGTTTCCAGAAGCACCGTCTGACAATGTTTCAAAGTGGAATAGATCATATTCTTTCTCACCATACGGTTGGGAGATGAACATTGATGTTCGAGGAGTTGTGTATCTTGTGTCAAATCTTCCAAAAGCATCCCTAAATCCCTGTCCGGCTGGATTGTTGGATGAAACTGCAGCAGATCCTGATGCTATAGCAACAGAATAACTGTGATCTGAAACTGGTGCTATCTCATCTTCAACGGGAAAGTGAGAATATAAAAGATGCTGTTCTTCCTGAAATCTTTCAGGGTCTGTGTTTAGAATATTGGCGATGTAACTAGGCAGCGACGGATCTAGCGATGCAGTTAGTATCTTAACACCCGGAGATGAATCATTATTTGCAAACCCTGTTGCTGACGAGGATACGGCTATCTTAAATGTCTTAAACCTGCTATCGCCTGTTTCGCTATATATCGTAGCTGTGTCTGCAAATGCTTCTGCAATTGAATATGATGATGTTGCATGTAAAACATGGATTCTTGTTCCAGTTGCACACATTATCATTCCACGAACTAGATACACATAGTTGTCGCCGATGCTGATTCCATAGCTGTCATTATCTGTAAAGACAGGAAAACCAACAGTTTCTTTTGATGCAGAGACAAAGTGTCTGGCAACTAAAAATTGAACTGCTCCTTGGTGACGTGTATCTCCTGGCGTACCTCCCAGTGCTGATCCTTGTATTATGAATCCAGCATTTTTTACAACACCTTGCTGCTCTGTCTTGTATATGTCAGTTGTAGAATCATTAGATCCCGCGCCTAGCACCCTGACGAAAGTTAAAGCACTTCTATTTTTTAAAAATTCTCTAACAGCATACGGTCCAAATTTTTTATGATCTAATGCTCCAAAACGAGATTTAAAATCATTAAATGAACCAACTGTTACTGGGACGAATGCCGGACCCATTTCTGATGTGCCTGCCACACCAGCAGGAACGCCAACCGTCTCTGCCTCCCTCTGGGATAGATCGACTTCGCGTTCAAAGAATCCGGGCGATTTAAAGATCTGCTCAGCCATTAATTATTCTCCCATGCACAAATCACTACAATTTATAAATATCATTCAAAAACCTAAAAGACCTTACTCAAATTCCCTGATTATCTCAATTATTACCCTGGCATTTGCAACTGTCTCTCCCTTTCTCTGATTACGAGTTAGAATTGGAACAGATTTCTTAATTTTCTTGCCTGTAAACGGATCATCTATTGTTTTAATTACTTGAACATCTGACTGACCGCGGGATCTAGACTCATCACCTGCACCATTAAGTAATTTCACATCACTTAGAATAAATTTATCAATGTCACCGTCTGAGTTATCTTTTTGAGGCTTAGTAACAATTTGTGCCCTGGACTCATAAATTCCAAAATCTATTTGTGGTGCTGACAATGTTCTTCTAAATGGACTTGGTAGACCTGGATGCTGTGGGGCTAAAATATATGCAGGAACAACCATCTTAAATGTATATTTCACAATTCTTTCGTCAGATGAAAAATCTGAAAAGTTGTCTGCTGTTCCTAGAGGTGACTTCAAATAGGCAACAAACTGATACCCAGCATCAGTCTCAATTAAAAAATCGTGTCCCTGACCGGTGAATCTTGCCATCATTGACTCAATAATCTGATTCATCTGCGTCATGTACTGTGTCCAGAACGTTATGTCATATTCAAGCGTGACAAACGTTGGGTATGGAATAGTTATCACCTCAAAAATATTATCTCCTATATTTTCTGCAAGGAGATCTCCAGATGAATTAACGATAGAGCTATTTGACTTACTTCTTCGGGAGGCGACTCTTCCCTCTATGCTTCCGCTATGAGGAAACGAAGTTATATTTTCAAAATTACTTTTAGATGCAACATTTTTTTGATTTAAAAGACCCATCTTGTTAATGATATTTTGATAGTCTCTATCATTTTTGCTTAGCCTTCTCTTTATTATATAGCTTTGCTGATCTTTGTGCGATATTGGTGTTCCATATCCTGATTGTGACGAATCATGTGAAATACTTGATCTCTTTATCGATATTATTGGAAGAATTATTGCATTATTTTTATCTCTTATCGGCTGATTTCTTCTTGTTAGGGCAAATCTCTCACCAGTTGAAAATACAACGGGAACACGGGTTGCCTGATTATCGACTTCTATTTCAAATGAAAGCTGTTTGTCAAATAGATGAAAAAGGGCTCTATCAGCATCCTCTATTCCGACTGAAGGTATTGAAAAGTCTTCTGGGACACTTGAGCCCTCATACGGATCATTTATTCCTGCTGTTGGCTTTATATCATCAGACATGACTAATCCTCATCATAGAATGATGATCCTGCACCGGTATTGTCACCTCGTGGCGAGACCTCTGACGGTCCTGAGATTGGTTTTTCAAGAACACCTTTCTTCTGTAAGTCTCTACTATCCGCAGTTTCTCCTAGTCGATTTGCAGATAATCCTCGCTGTTGAACAAATGTATCCTGGACAGCGTCTGAGTCTGAATTCATCTCGCTTGTCGGTCCGAATACCTTTGAAATAAACTGTCCCTTTCTTGACTGCTTTCCTGTTATTGTTACGAATGACTTAAATTCAATCTCACCGTAAATAGTGCTAGAGTCTGGAACCTGGACAACCTCAAAGAATACTGATCCGTAACTAAAAAAATCACCTTCTCGGATCTGTATTCCCCTGTCGTTCAAGTCCTTTTTCTGAATATACACTTCAATCGTATAGTATTCTTCACTTCCAAAAAGATTTGATCTTATATCTTGCGGCTGGTACTTTACAAGTGCCTCGATCTCGATCGGATTATCAAATACCTTGTTTGGAGATTCCTCATAGACATCATGCACATCAGACTTTATCTTAGATATTGGAAAAAAGTAGATCTTTTGACCCACTACATCCTTTACGACTTCCTTTCCGATGTCGTTTATAAAGTCTATTTCTCTCTGTGTTATAAATAATCTAGACACTTGCTATCCCATGAAAATTGCAAGACCGTTAGGCATTGGTACATACTTTAACTGCTTTTGTATTGCCTCAGCACGTGCTGCAGCAACCTCCATTAGCTTATCATATGTCATTGTGTCTAACATCTCTCTAAGCTGTGTCTTTAACTTCTCCTTATCCTCTCTTCCCTGCGTGACTAATCCCTCGCCATTTAACTTTAAGTCTGAGCCTGGGATTGGTATTGATCCAAATTTTGATCTAATTAGGCCTAGTTGCTCTCTACTTAAGGCAAGTGCTAGCTGTCGTATCCATTGTCTTCCTATGCTATTGATGCTTGTATACTCTAAATTTCCAAACGGAATATCACCAAGATTAGATACACCATCTATTGTTTCATCCTTATACGCAGGATTAAGCGGGTCTGAGAAGAATCTCACTCGTAAGAATAGCTTTTTAGGATCATTTTTTGTGGGCTTAGGGAATATTCTTATCTTTGTTCCTATCACTTCATACGAGTAATTAGACCTTCTTACCCTATTTGAAAGATCTAATTGTCCAGCCCTAAGGATATCCTCAAACACTGGAAGAACATAGAATATTGTCTCAGGCGTGAATGACTCAAATGAGAACTCATTATTTAGATAATTTATTGCAGACGTTGTGTCAAAGAATCTGTATGCTGCCTGCGGTGATACATGAAATACCTCGCTTATTTGCACCTTGCTTCTGGGGCTTGAATTCATGCTAGATGAAAATATAAGATTTCCCGCATAATCCTTTAACTCATCATATATGTCATAATCCTGTCGGCCTTTCTCAAGATCAATTGATCCAGACAGCATATTATATGAGCCTCCGACTCCGGCTTCAAACGAGTAAGGCTCAGCAAATCTAGTTAGATAGTCAAGATTTTCTCTCGGATATTTCTGCTCTGATCCTGACATTATGCTGCCGGTGGGCATGCCAAGAAACTGAACGAGCTGGGACTTTGCCTGATACTGGTTTAATATTGACCCATATTCTAGCAAAGATTCCTCAAGATTTCCCCATATCTGCTTCTTTGTAAGCTCAACACTTAGGACATCGTCACCTAGCTTACGCTTTACAAATGTTACAACGCTGTCAGCCTCAGTTTGAAAGTCTGACTCATTGTCAAAGAATCCGAACGGTGTAGGACTTGATGTTTGTGAAAATGTTGCCACGTTTAGCTCTCTCTAGATGAACACTCTTCTAATACTAACTATTTACGAGACATGAACGATTCCAAACACAGCGTGGTAATTTATTAAAAAATATAATGCAAACGGGGCTCGGAATGTATTGTTCCGAGCCCACAATCAGCTTCTGTCTACCACTAAAGGCATGCTATGATATTATCCATTCATTTCACTCTAATAGAGCTTAGAATGTGCCTGGACAGATTAATTGGCTGCTGTATTAACGAACGTAAGAGTTCCGCTTGATGCAAGAACCTGATACTGTCTACCGTCGCAGATAAGTGTAACAGCTGCTCCAACAGTTCCTGTGAGTTTTAGCTGACCACCGTCTCCTCGGCGATCTACAACGCTTCCGCTTCCCTCTCTGGTGGGGAAGCCTGCAGCGCAGAAGATCGATCTTCCGTCTACGTCAGACCCTGTTAGACTATGAACCGGACTTGTAAGAGACCTAAATGTCCATACTGATCCAGGAACATCTGCAGCCTTAGGAAGTGTCGCTGTTAAAGGAGATGTTGAATTAAATGTGTAAACACCTCCTGCTGTAACAGTTGTGTTAGCTGTTAGAGATGTTACACCGTATACAGGAGACTCTGCAAACTCTACACCTGATCCTTTTTCCTGGACCAGTCCCTTGCTATTTGTTATCTTTACCTTTGGCATGATAAATTAATTCCTTTTATTTTTTTTCTTTGATGTTGCTCTACTTAACTTATCACTAACTGTCTTTTTTTCTACTGCGGGCACTGCAGGTTTCTCTGCGACAGGAGGTTGTACAGGACGCGGCTGCGCTGCTACAGGTGGCTTTTCTTGGACAGAAGGTGCAGGCTGTTCACTTGCACCAGAATCCTGGACTGGCATTCCATTCTTATCGACCCTTACGACCTTACCAAATACTCTTCTTATGGCCTTGACACCCATTTTAATATCCTTATTTTATTATGATTATAAATATACAAGAATTGACAAACTAATTAGAAACCCTCATCAATAAAAACGACTATAATAAAGAACGCCCTCTTTTAACACGACTTCTAATATTGTAGCCTACAGCTTGCTAAAATTGCTTTTAGTGTACAGCAAAAGAATGTACATGTTGTTCCCGCAACCGTGTATTTTCATTAATTTATTCTCATACATCTTTTGTTTTTCTGTTTTACCAGGCTCTGTACGCATTGCAAATCTATCTATCCTAATTTGACCATCTGTGTACCAATAGTCTAAGCCAGTATTTCCTGCTAGACTAAATCCACACTTAAGATATCCATTTCCCTCTCCAAACCTGCGGTCTGAGTATGTTAATATTCCTTCGCAGTTATTTTCTTTAGCATATTTCAACACATGTGACATCAATTTTCCTAATCCTCCCATAACTTGATGATATAGCTCTGAGGAATATCGTGCTATTTCTATCATCCCATTATATTTTTTTTGCCTTGGAATCCTTAAAGAGATAGCTGAAATGATTTTATCATCATAAAATAGCGCAAAGCACTTTCTAGAAGGTGTAAATCCTGAGATATGAGTTTTTTGAAAGAATTGCTTTTCTTTTTCCTTAGTAATTTCTTTTATTTGGCATTTGCGTGCATGGATTCGAATGCTAGATACCCCTAACCTGTTTATTATCATTGACTTACAAATATCTTTTTTATTGTTCCACTCGTCACTGAATATGTGCATTAATCTATAGTTCTTATCTAAACAATCGATTGTTTTGTTTATGTGACGACGTTTATCATAACTTTCATCACGATCATTTTCTGCATGCCAGTATAAGCCATTTGCCTCGACTGCTAAATTTTTACTCGGTACGATTATGTCTAGCTCTTTTGGACCTATGAGTGTTCTATCACTGGTTTTTGTTTGAATTCCCAGTGATTCAATAAAGTCATTTATCTCTATCTCAAATTGAGATCTACTAATCGGGTAACAAGTAGGACATAATGATCCCCTCTCAAATGCTTGCAGCGTTTTTTGAGATATGGTGTCACATTTTCTACATTTAAAATCTAGATATTGTTTTTGCCTAGAATAATATTCATCTAAATTAGTTATTAACTCAAAATCGTTTGATCTTTCATCGATTCTTTGTTGAAGTGCTATCCTGTTGAGAGTTTTTGTCTTGCTTATCTGACTGCGTGTTTTTAGTGTATGGGCTCTTCCAAAGAAGGGATTGTTTTTACCTGTATTTCTTTCTGCTTGAATTCGAACTCTTTCATCAGTTTCTTTTGTCAGGCCTCGATTCCATGCCGGAGACTTTCCACCGGCTTTTCCTCCTATAGATGATGCGATCTTTGAGCAGTCTTTACAAAATCTTTTGAACTTATATGCGACATACCTTGTTTCATTTCCACAGTGTTCACATATTGGTTGTTTTTTGTAGATATATTGTACGGTATAATCTTTTGATTTTAGTTTGTGATCACGTTGAAGATGGTTTGAAAAATCCTTTCCGCTTGATTCGTAGCTGCATATTGCGCATATCATATGTTATTATACCTTTTTATGGTATATAAGTAAAGCATGATATGCCTTAAAATAAAAAGGGGCGGCATAAAATGCCGCCCCTTAGGTTCATAAAGATCTAGCTGTCTAGATCACATTAAGATCCATTACAGTCACCGTTCCGTAAAAGTCAGCACGAACCATCTTCTTGCCGTAGCGAGTCATCACTCCCTTGCGGGGCGTGAAATCCTCTGGCGCGAAGATCGTCGGTGTGACAATCAATGGAACGTACGGAGCGTAAACGTATCCTGTCTCAAGGTAGCTACCACCCTTATAGCCAACAAGAACCTTGTTGCGCGGGAAGTAGGGATCCTTGTAGACTGTGAAGCGGTTACTTAACGTTCCAACCGGTGCAGCACCAAGAGTGAACGGATTACCAACTTGACCATCACCATCAAGACTGTAGTTAGGCTTATAAAGCACGGATGCCTCAAATACCGTTGATACCTCGGGTGAGCAAACGATAAAGTTTGCAGATCCGCGGAGAGTCTTGCGATGAATCTCATTTGCGACGTCAATGATCGTCTCAACGAGAGTCTCATACCACTCACGTACTGTACCCGTGAAGCTCGGACCGGAAGCGAGGGTGCTCGAAAGATTAACCTCATTACCGTTTGTCTTGTTAACGAACTTACCTGGCATACGTGACCAGTAGTAGTTTGCGCCTGCTGCCTCAACAAGGAGATCATTTAGGATCTCACGGTCGATCTCAAGTGCAACCTGCTCTGAGAGGATCTGTGTAAGCTCGACCTCAGCATCCATGCTGTGATAGGCGTTAAGATCCTGTGCGAGCTCTGGTGACCAGCGAGCACGTAGCTTACGAGTCTGAGCTGTAACAGCAATTGATTCGATCTTGATGTCGATCTCGGGAATCGCCGGTGAGGGAGATGACGCGAAATCTGATTCAAACGAAGGAATCGTCAGAGCTGAACCATCTGATGTGTCAATATCAAGTGAAGCAGCAAGGACATATGATGCTGTTAGGTTAGCAACAGATGCTGGGTGAGCCTTATGTGATCCTGTTACAACAACAAGAAGAGCTGCATTGGCTGCTGTTCTTGAGATGAGAGGATTTGACGTGAACTGACCATTTGTAAATGTTCCAACCTGATTCAAACGTCTAACATTTACTAGGTTCTTTCCGCCCTGAACTGACTCAGGAACAGCTGAAAGACCGTTTCCGCCGCCGCCTTGATCCGAACCAAGGTTTGCATCTGTAAACAAAGAAACATCCTTTGCC
Source organism: Candidatus Pacearchaeota archaeon (assembly GCA_002686195.1). The sequence goes on from NZAS01000055.1 coordinate 10,510, forward strand.
TGTGATGTGTCCATGGAGTTGAATACTGAAGAAGCTAGGTCAAGAACCACAAGCTGGAATTCACCAGTTGTTGTCTGAGCTGTGTCATCATCAATCAGTGTTGTGAGCTGCGGATCGAACTGTAGAAGACGTCCATCAGTACCTGTTGATGCACAAACTCGGCCATCCTGCAGCGTTGAATTGCCCTGGAAGGCACCTGATGCTAGGACATTTGAAGTCTGTACTATAGATGAGCTATGCACCTTCGTGTATGATGTTCCAACTAGATCATACTGACCGCCTGTGGCCAAGGATCCGCTTTGGACGCCCTTGCCTGTGGGGTTGTTATAGATCGATTGGCCCTTTCCATATGTCTGCGCGTCTGCTGCACCGGCTGCACCTGTCTGGAGGTTAGAGTCACCACCAATCCGTGTACCATATGTATAGTCCAGATAAAAGAGCAGACCTGAGGGTAAGCTCATCGGCTGGATGGAAACTAGCTCGTTAGATACTAAGCCGCCAAACACCCTGCGGACGATTGGGAATGCGATGTTTGTGAAACCACGAAGATCGCCTGATGTTGTCATATTTGCAGCGCCAGTTGACAGAGAATTCTGTTCGCGAAGTAGCTGTGCTGCCTGGTTCTCGAGCAATCGAGACATGATTTCCTTATTGTGATCAGCGAGACCACGAAGAAGACCAGTTCTAGACCACTTTTCAACCAGCCGTTGACCTTCAGCGCCGATATTTCTATGCCGGATGCCTTCTGTCAACTGTTCTAGTGTAAATGATTTTGCCATTGTTTTTCCTTTAAGCAGTTGTTAAGTTATTTACCTGTTATTTTACTTTAACCCAGCGAGTTGTGCCCAACGTGAAACCTCTTTCGCCTCAGAAAGCTTAGCTGATGCCCGCTTCGTCGGCCTTGAGGAAGCACCAAGAGTCTTTCTCGCTGTTGATTCTGATAGATTTTCTGATTTGCCCTTTGAAAGTGATTCCGTTAGGCTCTTATATAATAGCTTTACCTCTCTTAAGCTTCTTGCATCATCGAGTGACTCAATGATAGACTTCCTTTGTGTCGCTGAGACACTGGGATTTTGAAGAAGCTTATTCACATAAAGAAGTTTTGCGTTAAATAAGTTCAGATCTGTCAACTGCTCACGAAGTGTTTCAACGGCACTTCTGTATTCGTTGAGCTTATTTTTAAGAGCTCGATTATGCCGGCTCTCATCTTTAAGATTGCGCTTTAACTTTCGCATCTCTTTTAAAACATTAATATCTTTGTCGCCTAGCTCTAATGCATCCTTGCCGGCTTTTCCGCCGCCAAAGTGATGGGCCATTGCTTTTGCCTCTCCTTCTGAGAGCTGGCTACGTAATCTCTTTAATTCTGACCTGAGAACGTTCTCATCAATTTCGTATAAAACATCCTCCTCCTCGAGCTCAGGAAGATCAGGAAGGTCATCAAGGGCTACCTCTTCCTCACCTTCATCATCAGAAGGCTCTTCTTCTACATCGACATCACCGTCAACATCCTCATCTTCAACAACACTTACGCTTGCAGTTGATAAGGCATCACGAAGATCATCAGCTAGCTCTACATCGCCTAGATCTAACTCAAGACTAACCTCATCAAGGTTGCTTTCTGTTAGGCTAAACTCCTTTTCGAGGGCGTTTAGATCAATTTCATAAAGGACATCGTCATTTTTGGACATATCTTGATTCTCCGTTTGTGAATCATCTTGAATATTTATTACTTTAGTATCAAAAAGGTCAGCATTTTCATTAAATTTATTGGCAATGCTTAATAGTTTCTTCTTTTCTTCTTCGCATAGGCTGTCTAGTGTGGCACTTGCTGCTGATCTCATTGCACCTTCTGACGTTGTAGAAAGCATGGCATCAGACACATCGGCTCCTCCGAGCAACTCTATTAATGACATTAATGCTGTCTCATCTAAAGCGACATCATTTTCATAAACAGGCAGGGGCTTTATTGTCTTGTCAGGGTCCTCATCTTTATCTGAGCTTCCTGTGAGAACGTGGCTGTCATCGTCTTCTCTTTCTGAATCTTTGTCATCACTATCGTCGGCATCATTCTCACTAACAAGCTGAGCCTCTATGAATTTTCTAATCTTGGGTGTGACTGCTTCAATAATTGCATTTTTAGCATTTTGCTCAGCAGCCTCTCTAAGCATTCTAGCCTCAGCTATAGCTTCGTCGTAGAGTGATTTTGACATTTTTCCCTCGTCATTACTTAAATATTATGTAAATTAATAAAATTACTCATCATCTGTGTCTAAGAGCATTAGTATTCTAATTTTCTGCTTTATTAAAGACCTTTCGTCATCACTTAAAATATCTGATATTTCAAATGCGCTAATGTCATCGTCGACAGGATCACTTGTCGGTGCCCTCGACGTTCCGTATACCGTTCCGGTTCTTTTAAACGGACCAGTTGTTCTAAATGCCTGGCCTGATCCGCCGGATCCAATTGGTGGGCCGCTGAAACCTTTTGGATATAGCACATTATGAGAAAATGGTGATATTCCAGATGATGTCTTCGGCATTCCCTTTTCTGCGAGAGGCGCTAAATCAAACCTTTGATTTGTTGCAAATGATGCTCTATCAGCCCTTCTACTAGGATCTGCCCTTACATATGTTTTATTGACCTTTGCAACAAACGCGTCTACGTCATCATCATCGTCAAACATCTCGTCAAAAAATTCATCTTGTTCCGCTGCACCTATCTTATACTTTGGTGGGGACACATAAATTCCACTATCACCTGATATTATTCTTTCAGATCCGAGGCCAGTTCCCATGCTGGGAATCTTTGACTGTGCCTTTCCATATCCATGACCCTGTCTGCCGTCATAGTTTCCCGGATTGTAATAGCTCTGTTTAGGCATTAGCCTTTTCCGTCTGATCCCTGGTATGATCTGCCAGAAATATATTGACCTATTTTTTGCGATGCTATTTTTTCAGACGTATCTGACGGTGATGTCTGACCACCCAATCCTGATCCGTATTCCACACCGGGATCAGGTAATTCACCTTCATATGGTGCTTGATCATTTGGAAATACACTTCCCGGACCCGGAGAGGTAATATTAGGAACATACGGTGATGAAGGAAGCCCGCCGCCGCCTGTCTTTACGTCACTAAGCTCTGGTGTGGGATCATTTGATGTTCCGACAAAATCTCTATTAAATGTGTTCACACCTAAGCCGTTTGTGACTTCACCTATTAATGCGAGCCTCTCATATTCCTCTCTCCTTTCATCGTCTGTAAGATCGCCACTATAGATTGGAGATGCAGAAAATGATTTCTGGAGATTTTTTTCATTTCTTGCCCCGAGAGGACTTTTTGATGCAGGTGATGCTTCAACAGTTATCTGCTTAACCTCAGGCATTTTACAGCTCCTTTAAAATTTGAGACTTTATTGCATCTCTAATACGCCTAACCCTTTTTAGATTTTTAGTAAGTCTGGCCTCGGCCAGGCCTAGCTTCTTAGCGTGATCAATTTTATTTGATAATGTTGATGCAAGAGAATCAGCATCTACCTCTTTTGTATCGTCAGCTGCAGCACCAGGTAATCCAGACTCTGCTAGCTTTCTTTTCTCATCTAGAACAAGACTCTTTAAGAGAGCAGGTGTTAGCTTTTTAATTGTTGACATAGTAATCCTCCTGTCATATGCATAAAATACATATTCAAGAATTTAAAAATTACTACATCTATCTTGACTTATTTACGCTATCTGAAAATGCCAGAGCAGCCCAGTTACCAGCAGATTCACTGAATAGATCAAGAGGGTCACTTTGTGCTGCGATAGTTGATGCTCTGTCGCTTGTCTTCTGTGATCTTGCGGGAGCTGACTGCTCCTGGAGTGTTGTCAAAGCTGTATCCTTGAATATGTCAGCCAGAACTGGATCAGATGTTATTGCTGCGGCTGCTGACTCTGCGATAACTGTTTCACTTTTACTAATTTGTGATTTTTGTCCCCACTCAATTCTATCAAGTGTCTGACTCCTGCCATCCAGGATATTTTCTTCTATCTTTGGCGTATGTTGAGAACCTTTAGCACGTAAAGTTGTGGGCCTTGATGTACTGCTAAGACCTTCCTGTAATATTTCAACAAGGCACTCCTTGACAATTCCTTTTAAATCACCCTTGCTTAGTCTTTTTCCCATCTTTATTCCATGTTACCATGATAGAATTTCATTAAAAATTCTATCAATCTTGTCAGTCTTAGTAAAAATCACGTCTAGATCTCTTTGATCTATCTTTCTTGATTCACGAAGCATAAAAGCTCCCGGCGTGCTAGGCTCAGACACCATGTCAAAACAAATTAATTGAAAATCCTCCTGGACAATTTGGCTATCGCCTTGCTGTCTAGTTGATCCTACACCTCTTGATGAAATGCCAAGTGTTACACCAGATTCAACCAGGCTCTGTAAGATTTTTCCACTTGGCGTGTTGAGAAGTTCAATTGATCCAACAACAGCGTCGCCTTCCATTCGTGCTTCTCGAATTATGTGAGATGCATTTTTTAGCTCAACAACACTATGCTCTGGATGATCGCACTCGCCTAAGGCCCTATTTTCTTTAATAAATTTTTGATAATTAAGAATCTCTCTCTCAAGAATCGATACCGGGTATATTCTTCCATTCTGGTTTATTGTGTTTGCACGTTGCAGAACACCTCTAAGAACAACCTTTCCGTTATTCCTCTCCTTGGACTCCTTAATTGTCTGCACTGTATACTGTAAGGGGGTCCACTCAGTAAGAAGCTGAAGATTATTTTCCATTTAATTCCTCCACTATCTCATTCTTGAGCTGTGATATAACTAGAAATCTAGAAATCACCTCGTCAGAGACAGCATCTATTTGTTCAGAGCTAACTTTATTACTAACTTCATCAATCTTTTCAAGGATTGTATCATTGTCTGTGTAACACTTGAGATTGTCCAATTCACTCAACGTGTTATTTTTAATTTCTGACAGTGTCTCATTTATTGGCGGACCGTTGCCACCACTCTCAGATGAAAACACATATGATCTAATTAGCGTCTTTTGATCGGCGCTTAGCGATCCGCCATATCTCTTATTAAACTTCTCTGTCATTATCTTAACGACAAGTTCATCGACGTCATTGTCAATATTCTTCTCAATTGACGGCTCGGTCTTTTCTGATAATAGCCACTCAACGACCTTTGACTCGAACTGTACTACCTTTGATAAATCTGACAGGTCGCTCTTTCTCCATTCATTTAAAAGCGACTGGATTGTTGCATATGTCTTATATTCAGGAATTCGTCTGTGATAGAAGCTATCATCTCCTAAAGTGTGGTTGATATCCTTTATCAGCATTGACTTCTCGCGATCTAAACGTTTCACGTTACACCTTCTTGCTGCGTATTTTGCCTCTGTTAGGATGCTCGCTGCAACAGGTGTATCACTAATTGTTGTCTTTGCAAGTGCATTAAATAGTCTAAATTCCTTATATAGCTCTGTTGACTTATTAAATCGCCTCTCAATTATATTGAGCGCAACCTGTGCAGATTCTTTATCACCTTTAATTAATGAGTCAGATATATTTCTTAGAAGTAGCTCGTATATTATTCCGACGTTCCTCTTTTTGTTATGAGATCTTGCCATTTTTGGAATTAATCCTCCTCTGATGAATTATCGCTCTCAGAGATTACCCTTCTACGATTACTTATGGTGCTCCCGAGAGATTTTAGTGTAGACTTTATGTCTGATGTCATTTTATGCTGTGCTACCAACTTATCATCTATCATATCTATAAACTCGCTGCTATCTAGTTCTGATAATGCTGGAATAGATATTTTTCCGAGATTCCTTATCTCTGATCTATCCTTATACTTCTTTAATTTCATGCCATCTGGATGTGTTATTGAGTCAGATGCATTATTTCTATCATGTGAAACAAGCCTGAGATGATCAGTTTCATCATTGCTATGCCTTCTTCGCTTTCTCTTCTCTGCCTCCTTCTCAGCAGGCGTCTTATCATCAGCATCAGCAGCGGAGTCATCTTTGTGATCGTCTATGACCTCAGATAGCCTATCAACTGCACCTTGTGCCGTTATAGGCGACATCTCGTTGTGTATTGATAGCATGCTGAGGTCTATCTCATCTGATTCATCGACTCCGGATGCTGTTAACAAGCCCATTCCTAAGCTATTTCTATCATCGCCCGCAAGAGCTAGGTCAGTAGCCCCTCCCGGCTCCTCAGCTGGTGGTTCGTCTATGCCAGGGTCGTCGGAGTCTAAATCGTCATGGTCTGATTCCTCACCAGGAAGATGCACAGCCTCGACCTTTAGGTCCATCAGCCTGTCAGAAAATATTCCGCTGGTGATGGACTTGACGTCTTCCTTTGTCATGTTAAAGATATTTCTTCTGATCCATTCCCTGTCAACAAGTCCTTCTATGCCCGTGCCGAGGCCTGCGATTTCAAATCGTGATCTAAATAGCTCTAGCTTCTGCTGCTGCGCAATTGTGCTTGGATTAGACAACTGAAGGGTGAAATCAAGTAAATCCTCTCCCTCAAATCCGTTGCAGAATAGATGAATGATGGCGATCTTATTTAGCTCTGCAACAATTGTCCTTTGAATTCTAGCAATTGTTCTTGAGAATCGTATGTCTTCCTGGGAGTTGTGGACAAATATCCCTGCGGCTAGCGCAAAGTTGTGATGATCATCAACAGTTATATCATATACCCACTCTGGAGAATCAAGTTTTATAATTTCAATCTTCGCGATCTTGTGGTTATAATTGATATTATCTTTTGCAAAATCTCGCCATCTTGAATAACCGTTTTGATTCAAAAGCTTCATTAGGTATCTAGATCCAAACGGTCTAATGTCTTTTGGTATATTAAGAAACTCTTTTCTTTGCGTGATATTGTTTTCCTTACAAAACTCTATTAAGTCATCAATCTTATAATTTTTATATTTTTTGCTTATCCAATGATTTTCTCCTGACTTGCTCTTTCGATATTCATCATCTTTCCACATTTCTTTTAATTGCGAAACCTTAATATTTCTATAATCTTTATTTTCCCAATTTTTCTTCATCGCTTGAGACATTTTATCAGAAATCTTGTCACCATGAATCCATTTATAGAGAGGTCTACCTGGTGTAGTTGTTTCAAATTTCATTTGACTTGAAGACATATCTTTATGTTTCTCTGACTTTAACCATTTTAAAACTGATGCCTTTCTTCTTTTGACAACGTCTGGTCTATGCCAAGACGTTTCAAGATTATCGCTATGATATTTCCTGTGCTCATACCATGTCATTTCTTGTAGATTTTCTGGATCATTATTTAATTTATTAAAGTCTTTGTGATGAAGAACTCTCATTTTTCCAACTGTATACTTTCCATCAACATGATGGTCATACAGTTCTTTATGTGCATATTTCCATTCACCATTCTGCCAGATCATTTCATACCCATCAATAAGGTCACCGTTTTCTTTTGATGAATACTTTGTATAATGCGGCATTACGCTTTCGTCTACGCTTAAGTCCTCTGCATTTGTGTATAATCCATCTTTCATCAAAAACGGATGATTGCTGGTACACTCAATAACCTCTCCGCTATCAAGCGTTATTTTATAAAGCTCAGTTACTTCTTTTGTTGCCCATGCGTTTGTAATATTTCCAAACGTTGTTCGCCTATTGTCATGATCATATGAGTAAGCTTTTAATTTTTTACCTTCATTAAATTCACTCACTATATCTTTAATAGAAATCCTTCTACCATCAACAAGGCATATTTTGGTATTTCCACGAAGACATAAAGTTGATTTTGCACCGAGGCCTTCATCATAGCCAAGATATGCCTTTGGGATCTTGAGGGCAGCAAATAACTTCTTTTGTATATACTCGACGTCCTCGATCGCCGTTGTATTCTGGCCACCGGCAAGCGTGTCAATCTTTGTTCCTGACTCTCCACCGCGGACAGGAAGATAGTAGTCCTCGTCCACGGAGTTCAACAAAAATATACCATTGGTATTTACACGTAAACACTTACTTAAGCTTTGTACTGCAAAGTTATGTCTGTCGTCTTCACCATGAGGACCCACAACAGTCATGCAATAAACATCATCAGGTTCAAATATTTCCTCAATTCTAGCAACTTTATGATTTCTGTATCCTGTCACTGCTTGCTTCTTAAAGTCACTAAACCCGCTATAGCCGAATTCTTTGATCTGATGTGCAAAAGTTCTCGATCCGTACCTCTCATACTTTCGATTGTTATTTAAGTTTGCTTTTTCCCAAGCATTCCTAAAGCTATCTAATTCATGAATAGCTTCAAATAATCTATCCCTATTGAGAGACGGATCATTTTGTAATGTGTTGATTGCAATATCAATACATTCTTTGGGAAGAATCATCTTCATTGCGGCAGATCGTTTTTCTTTATTATTTGCCCAAGACTTTAATTGTGCAGAACGCCTGATCTTATTATGTTCCTTGTGAAGATTAGATCCATTATATTCTACGCCCATCTTTTGAGCCTTTTGATACTTTCTATTATCTTCTGCAGTCTTTCTTCTCTTTGCATCAGATTTATTATAAGCAATCAAATCTCTCTTAGCACGCTCAAGATTTTCAGGTCTCAAAAGCGTATGTTGGATTTGATCAATATGCCATTTTCTATGTTCCCAAAAATCCATTACTTCTAAATTTGATGGACTATTATTTTTTTTATTTGTTTCTCTTAGCCACGGCTCTTTGTGGTGAACTACGGGGCGGTTTTCGCTGCTCCATTTTTCTTCATAGCAATTTTTTGCAACAAGTGTATGTGTTGTCTCATACGATTGAGATGCAGGATTATAACACCTTTCATAACCTTTAGAATTTACATCACGATACAGCGGCATCAGGCAGTCACCCTCAGCCAGCTCATCAGCCCTTTTGCTGGATCCATCTCTCATTACAAATGGATGCTCGGGCGCCGTCATGACAAATGTATCATCATCTAGCCAGACCTTGATCATTTTCTCAGCTGTGTAGTTTTTCCCACACCAGGTAACTTTACCGGGGACGACTTGATGTGTGTCATCCTGGATTGAATATACCCATGGCTGCTTGCCCTCTATGACCTCTTTGGACAGCTCTTCGATGGTTACTGTACGTCCATCTAGTAGTGGTATAGGAGTATCTTTCCAGACAGGAAGCGGATTGTATCGCAAGTCGACGCGCCCTGTGTCCTTGTCGACAACAGATGCCTTCTTTAGTGTTGACTGTACCTGCTCCATGTATGTAGGGATATCCTCAGGCGGGACATTTCCCACATCGATGTAGAATATACGGCGCTCTGGTGACCTTACAACCCTATACACAAGCATCGCATCCTCAACAAGAATTAGCTGTCGCCATATCCTTCTAGCTGACTCAAGAACCGAAGACCCGTAGGGAAGAAATGCATCATTTCCTAACAGTCTCATATGTGACACCTGCCAGTTCTCAAGTGCCTGATTTCCCTGGGTTATCCATCTAAATCTAACTGCCAGCGGATCATCAGGATCATATCCCTCCTCTCTTTCAACCTCATTCACAGGCATGGGATATGCATTGATCACGCCATGTTCGGGTGACACGTCGTTAAAGAGAAAGAAATCCCCGTACTTGACAAGACTCCGCACCCATGATGTCATGTTAAACTCAACATTCAGCGTGTCATAAAATAGCTCATGCAATAGCTGCTTGACTGTCGGGTTATCTGAGTGGATGTGCAGGACATTACCATGCTCGTCTGCTGCGATTGACTCCTCGGAATTGTGAACTATTGTGAAACTTTCTTTGCTATTGCTTGAACCTACAGCGAAGTTATGATATTTTTCTATAGTAAGGTCGTATACATCCTCTATGCCATCCTGCTCTATAGAGACGACCCTGTGATTTGTGCTGTCTATGAAGTCTGTAAAGTTTTTGTATCCTGCGACATAAAAAATTGAATATGCGTCACTTTGTGAAACTCCAATATCGTTCAAAATTTCTTTAAACTTTCTATTTGGTGATGTGCCTTTTACTAGATACTCATCAACTTTCTTTCTTAGGTTTGTAATAACACTGGGACCGTTCCTGGCATACAGCGCAAAGCACTTTGACCATTTTTGAATTCCGTATATTTTACATTGCTGATTTAAAATATCATATGATGAAGAGTATTTCCTTGCTACTTCGTTGATAGTATCGCCTGATAAGATCATGTCTATAATTTGATCTTTAGAAAACGTCCTCTTAAAATCACTTCTCCATCTAGGGTTTAATTCTCCAAATCGAGCACTTCCATGCATTCCATTTTGGCTGCCGTTTCTTCCAAATATCTTCTTTCTTTCTTCAGCAGTATATGAATTAAAAACTTCTTTTCGTCTTGCTAAAAATACGTTCTCTGTCCATCCTGGAATTGAATGCATTTTTTTTGCATGATCAGAAAATATTTGTGACATTTTTTCACGATATCTCTCATCGTTTTTCCATCTTTCTGTGTTTGATGTAGCGTGCAATTCTTTGTGATCATTCCACGACATGATTTGTAAATTTTGCGGATCATTATTCCATTTTCTAAAATCCCTATGATGAACAACACCTTTTTCACCCGGAGACATATATTCAGAAACTACTCTGTGTGTGTATTCCCACTTATCTTTTGACATCCTGATCATTTCATAATCATCAAGTCTATCACCACTTTCTTTTGATGATTGTTTTTTATACACTGGAGTAGTAGCGTCACCTGCCTCTAAATCTTTTACTCTTTTATATGTTCCATCCCGAAGTAGAACCCTATGGTTTTCTGTGAGTCTAAGAAATGTTCCATCATCAAAAGATACTTTATATATTTTCTGATTTTCGCCTGTCTTGAATACTTTGCTACATAACCCAGGAACATATTGTTTATTTTCTATATCATATGAATAGACATAAAAGTTTTTTATATTTTCACTAAATAGTTCACCAACTGACTTTATTTCACCATTTAATAACGGAATCATATTATCTGCTGCCAAACAATAGATGTCAAGTGCTGAGCTTATCTCAGGTGTGTACTCCATCTCGCTCTGACGAGCGATTACCATTGAGTGACTGCGAGATCCATCATCTGATGGATTAATTGAGCCCACAGCAAGGTTGTGATATTTTTCAACAGTTATGTTATATACAATATCTTTCGCATTGAGGTGCTCAACTTTAGAAACCTTGTGATTTTGAAAGTTTTCAGACCAAGAAGAATATGACTTAAATCCATTGTTTCTAATTTTTGTCATCACCTTATTATGAGTTGTTCCAACAGCGTTTGCAAGCTCAATCTTTGTCATTCCGCTAGCGTATGCATTACACACATCTTGATATGTGAATGACTGATCAGCCTGTGGACCTTTTTTCTTTCCCTTGTATCTTTCTCCTAAGCCCATCGACTCTTTGAAGTGAGACCAATTATCAAAGCCGTTTGAGTATATTCTTCTTTGAATTGCGCGAGTGGTGCAGTTTAGTGCAACGCTTAGATCATAAAGCGTCTTGTGATTTTTTAGTCCTGATACAATTTTATCAAACTCTGGACTACATGTCTCTGAGACGATGTTCTTGTGGGTTATGACATCCTGTATTTCATCTTTATTCTTTTTAAACTCTAGCCAGTTCTTTATACCGTGTGATCTTAGCCTTCTTTTAATTACATTGGTGTCAACAGAAAGAATTCTTTTTGTCTCACTTAGGCTAAAATCTGTTCCGACAGCGACATCAAGAATTTTTTCAAATGTAATGTCGTGTCTTGTCCTATGATTATTTTTTACCATCCACAAAGAATGTGCTTTACATGATTTCCCAAATTTATTTCTGTTATTTAACTGAGCGTGATACCTCTTATGCTCATATCGATCCATTATCTGAAGATTTGAAATGTGATTATTTGTTCTATCAAAGTCTACATGGTGCACATCTTCACTTTCACAAATTTTTCGTCCAGAAAAATACTCTGCAACGATTCTGTGTTCTGGCACCCAGCCGCCCTTAACAGCATTTCGATCCATGCTATAGATAAACTTATATCCTGCGCCAGTAATGTCTTTGACATAAAATGGCATCAATGAGCTGCCAGCTGTTAGATCTTCAGCCTTGATTTCTTCGCCTGATCTAAGCAAAAATTTATGATCAGGTGTTACATCAATGTGCCCTCCATCATCAAGCGTAACCCTGACTAGGTTATTTTTTATACCATTTTTTGCAACGCGGGGTGAGTGAGCCGTTGATATCTTAATTGTCTTATCACCGGGGTCATATGAATATACATGAAACCTTTGACCCTCTGGATATTTTTCAATTAGCTCCTCAAATGTGAATATGCCATCAGTTGTGTATACAAGTGTATCACCTCTAAAACAAAAATCGCTGTACCTCGCCATCCTGTCGTATGTTCCGTATGCAGACATGGCTGTGGAGTATACATGACTTTGATTTCTTCGAAACATGTCAAACGCTGATGACGTTTCAGCCCCGCTCTCGAAATCTTTTACCCTTCTCTTAATTACAGGGCCGCTTCTAAATAGCAGAGTTAATCTTCTAAATAGATTCTTTGAATTTTTATCAGCCACCTATACCTCTCACTTACTTGTACACCCAGTCCCACTCAGACAGTATGTTTAGCTTCTTATTCCATTCGCCTGACAGCTTGCTCTTTTTAAAGTCATCTGGCTGCACCTTTGGGTCCCTTGTTGCAGAACTGTAGGGCCTTCCCTCTGTTATTGCACCAGGTAATTCATCGTATGTATTTCTTGATACAGACATTGCCTTGAGCATGGCGTTATTTAGTGCAGATGACGTCTGGCTGTACTCTGCAGATGCATCATAGAGCCACATAGCTATTGCCATGCTCATTACAAGATCATCATTATACCCCTTCATTGCCTGCGCTTTTTGTCCTTTCCAGATAAATGTCTTTAGCTCATCATAAAATCTTGTTGAATAGATCTTTATTTGCTTATTTCTTATGACTTCTTCAAGCTTAGAGAGTATGAGATTTCTGCTTTTTCCTGATGTGGTGAAGCCTGCTATGTCACTATCTCTGCTTGGAACATAGTCTCCGACGTACACTGCTTTTCTTCTCTTATGATAAAGATTAGGATATTGCATCTCTTTTAACTTTAGAACTGTAGCATACCCATAGCTATTATTTTCAGGGCATAGCAATGCTTTATTATACTTGTGGCCGAATTCGTGTAAAAGCTCTGCAAACTTATCAGGAGGTATCTTTCCTTTATACTCAGCAACACATTCTCCCGCCGTGACATCTATCACGTGGAATGTAGAGTAGTCCCTTGAGTCACCTCTCGACACATCTGCTGCTATGACATACTGATGCTCTGTGAGCGAATATTTCCATATCCACACATTCATATCATTTCCAGCCCTGTCTACTGGAGGTTTGCACTCTAGCCTTAGCCAGTCTATCTCACTATCAGATAAAAATGTCTCTCCTGATGATGCAAAGTCACAAAGATATTCCTGTGAGATCTGTCGCTGTGACAAGTTTTTTGTTGTCTCGTTAAACCACTCTTGATCTCTATCCGGATGGATGTTCCACGGGAGCCTAATTGACCTAAACTCATTAAGACCAGCCTCTGCATCCGTGTATAGCTTATAATACTGGCCGCCGACACCGTTTGGTGTTGATAAAATTATTACTCGACCGCCTGTGGAAATTGTCGGATACAAGCCCATCCACAATTCATCAAAATTTCTAACAAATGCTGCCTCATCTATTATAAGAAGTGACAGTGCTTCAGATCGACCTGCATCATCTGATGTCGGTATAGCCTTGATTGATGATCCGTGACTAAATTCTATTAGCTGCTTATTATTCGTTGTTATCTCTGGAAGGACAAGCCACTTAGGTAAGCTCCTGATCATGGTCTTTACCTTGCTAATAAAGTTCTGTGCAACAGATAGCTTTGTTGCAATGATCAATATGTTCTTGTCCTTTTGAAACAGCGCTAGCCACACTGAGTATGCTGCAGCAAGAGTCGACATTCCTAGCTGTCTAGACTTAAGGACTATTGAAAATCTCTCTTCTAGAAATGTATCAACACACTCATCCTGAAATGGGTATGTGTCAAACTTTATTAGACCTCTTACCGGATGCTGTATTTTTAAGTAGTTATTAAAGAAGTAGACAGGATCTTTTCCGGATCTAACAATCTCCTTAATCTGATTTGACTTGTTTAGCTTTGTCATTATTCACAGCTAAACCTTGTTGATCTCCTATAGTACGCGATCTTTCTTGGTGTGTACGGAGATGTTGTTATCATCTCGACGCTGTCATCTGTGTTAAGCTCTTTTACCTTTAGTGCCCTACTGGCGTCGCTTTTAAACTCCTTTTTAAGGTTTTTTACATACTCTTTAATGAGCTTAACAGACTCTTCTTCAAAAACCCTGACCTGATCTCTGAGATTTCTTTCTGATGCTAGATTGACAACTGTTGTGTATTTTAAAGTTAAAACATCCCCTGCGAGAGATCCCTTTATCGACATCGTTGGAGATGTTACAGTTGAGCTCTTTCCAAATGTGTCATTTAAAATTTGTCCAATACAGTTTGTTTCTTCGAAGTTTAACATTGTTATCACCCAATATAAGTATTTATCAAGTTTAGATTTGAAAACTAGGAGGTGATAGTTTTCTTTTCTTGATCTCTGCTAATATCTCTTTTTTTGTTGGCCTCCAGCCAGAAATCCATTTATTACTATTTGACTCAGCCCATCTAATAGCGCAATCTGTACAGCACTCATACTTAGAAAAGTAATTATCATCACTTGCATTATTCATAACAAAGTCACAAACAGGGCAAAATAAAGGTGACATATCCATGACGCTATTACTTGAAATAAATATTCCATCATCCATGAAACACCATAGTATCCTTTTCATTTTTTAATATCTCAAGAGAGCTATCAACAGAATCTTTAATTGCATCGACATGAGATATTACTATAATATTCTTAAACCACTTCTTAAGAGACTCTAAGAGCCTGCTACAGGCCTCAATATTAGTCTCATCTAGAGCTCCAAAGCCCTCATCTATAATCAGCATATTTGTCTTGGGCAAAGAGCTTACGTTAATTAATGCAACACGAATAGCAAGAGATGCCATCATTTTTTCCATTCCTGACGCCAGTTCAATCACCCGCTTTGAGTCCCCGTAATCTATAAAGATATCCATAGCGTTTGATCCAGAATCAGCGACGAGTTCAACAGTAAATCCTGTGACTCCTTGTAGGATCTTTAATATCTCAGAGTTGATCAGCGGAAGCTGTGACATCATTATCTGGAGAGGAATTCCCTTTTTTGACATTGCTTGTATGAACATATCATATATTTTAAGATCTTTTCTAAGCTTATCAAAATCACTCTTTTCTTTTTTTAATCTTGATGTTTCAATTTTTGCCCTTGTTATCTTGCCCACACACGCTAATCTGTCGCAGTCAAGGCTTTCTATCTCGCGTCGTAGATCTGAAATGTTGCTCCTTATCTTTGCGCACTCTGATGACGATTCTTCATCAATTACCCTTGATCTCATATCCTCAAGCGTCATCATGTCATCACTAATGATTCTTTCAATTTCCTTTATTCTAGACTGAATCTTGCTTCTTTCAATTTCAAGATCTGATATCTTACGAAAAAGTTCTGTTTCCTTTTCTGATATTTTGTCAAACTTTTTAATTTTATCCTCGATATTTTCAGCTTTAATTTTCTCAAATGCATCATTTGCACGAGACAGGCTTTCTACCATTTTATCAACAACGTCTTTTTGTGACGCTATGCTACCTTTATCAGAGTGCGATTCTTTGATAAATTTACAGGATAAGAACTTATCTCCGCAGGGAACTTCTAAGAGTTTTTTTGCAGATCTATTCTGGCTATCGAGGATGTTCTTTTGAACCTCACACTCATGCGTGAGAGACAATAATGACTTCTCAAGCATTGTTTGTGAAGATAGACTTTCTCTTAGTCTTTTAATAGGAAAGTCATTTTTGACACGCTTGATGCGAAGAATTCTTTCGTTCTCTTTCTTAAGGCTATTATTAACATTAGACAGCTCTTCTTCACATGATGTTAGCAATAGATTATTTTTACTTATTTTTTCTTCATGCACAAAAACATCATCAGGAATTACGACATCTATTCCTCCAGACGTTGCTAGCTCAATGCTTAGCCTTTCAAGAATTTCCCGCTTTGTTTTTATTAGATTTTCAACGCCCAAAAGAGTGCTTTCTTTATCTTCTATTACTGATGCTTGATCGTCGATTAATGAATCCCAGTCTAAATGATTCATTATTTTAGCTTTTGATCTTGTCTCTTGAGATTCACTTTTTGCAAGATCATGAAGCTTATCAAAAATATTAAGATCAAGAAAGTTTGTCAATATCATCTTTCTTGATGTGGCTTTTTCTCTAATGAATGTATTCATTTGCCCCTGTGATGCGAGCGATGTCATTAAAAAATCTTCCGACGTTCCTATCATATTTCTAACAATTTTTTCTGTACTTCTTCTTTGCTCTCCAGAAAGATCAGATATTATATCTCCGTTGCTGTCTATTTCATGCAAAGAAAGACCAGTTGTAGCATACACATCATTTTTCTTTGTGTGATTTTTTACGGTCTTTCTCTTTAACCTGAATTTTTTTCCATTCATGCTAAACTCAACTGTTGTGCTACAGCTATTCTTTCTATTATTTACTATATGAATGTTTTTAATTGGGCCTCTATCTGTGGTATTAAACAGCCCATACATCAACGATCCAATTATTGATGATTTTCCTTTTGTGTTTTTTCCAAAAATTCCTGTTATTCCAGGAAGATTATCAAAATTTATCATATTTCCTGGGCCGTATGCAAATGTATTATTAAACTTAAAATTATTAATTTGCCATCTTACGCCCCTTAGTCTTTCATCTTCTAGTGATATCTGGGAAAGATATTTGTCAATTAAATTATCAAACTTATCAAACATTGCCTTTCTATGACTAACGTTATCATAATACTCTCTAATCAATCGCTTTTGTGTTTTTGCATCTCTAAGATTGTCACTATTTGTGAAATTCTTTCCGCTTATCTCTATATCTGATGAATTAAAAGCGCTCTCAGACTTAAACACGACCTCTGCGGCATTTTTAAATGTCAGAAGTTCATTCTGCAACTGCTTCGATGTCGCCTGTGTCATGCTCTGGTCTGATCTTATTCTAAACCTGGATCCGTTTGGATGCTTTGCTGACTCTATTAGAACCTTCTTTACGCTTCCCTTCCAGTCAATCGTTATAAACGGCTTGTCATGTGGCAACTCATGAAATGTCACATCAAAGTCATCTTTTCCTCTAATGTCCCAAAATAAAAATCCCTTACCTGTTGACTCACCGTAGTTCTGTTGTAGGGCGCTGCCGCAATAAGCAATTTTTTTATCATCAGTTAGAAATTGAACGTGATGTATGTCAGCTAACAGTGCATAATCATATCCATCAAAAAAACTTACTGTTACCTCGCCGTCGAGCTCCCAATTTGAATCAGTCTTGGAACCCTGTACACATCCGTGAAATAGTGCAATATTGACATCATTGTCATCAGGATGTACTTCACTCCATCCCTTCTCATCAAAACATGAGAACACATTCCAGCTAAATCCAGGTTGATTATCTACTGGGTATGTTCCAGAATCCTTATAGAGATATATGTCCGGATTATTCATTGCTGATAGTATTGGTGATATTGCATCCTGGCGTGATTTATTCTGTAATAGGCCATCATGATTTCCAAGAATTACATGAACAGGTGCAATTGACGATAGGCCGTTAAACCACCAACAGAGACTGTCTATCAGCTCTGGAGATATCCCTTGTGTCTTTGAATGAACAATATCACCGCCGACGTAGATGACATCTGGAGCTAATTCTGTTGCCATCTTAAAAAAGCTGGCAAATGATTCTCGATACTCATCATGGCGACTTAGCCCACGCCAGTGAATATCTCCTAAATGTATGACTTTCATATACTCAAACTAACACAAGTCCAATAATATTACACAAACAAAACTACTATTTACACATCAATTATATCAATAATAAATAATATCTAAAGTGAAGAACCGCTCTGGATCTTTTCTATTTTTCTCATAAGTGATGATGTTCTATTCCATTGTGTAGCATTCTCTCTTTTGTGTAAGAAGTCTTTCTTGAGCATATCTCCGACATCAGATGATCCATCTATGTTGATCATTCTTACGTTGCAGCAGTATTCTGATAGTATTTTTGCATATCTGTCAGCCTTGCTAGACATATCTGCGTCTAGCGCAAGAAGAACGGGTGTGTTATTTGCAATAATACGCTTGAACAGTAATGACTTTTCGCTAAGTGACGACCCTAGTAAGCATGTTGCGTTTGAATTACACTTAACAAGATCAAATGGGCCTTCTACGATCGTTAATTCATCTTTCCAATTAATGTTAATTTCATTAAATATTATAGATGTTTTATCTGCCTTTGAATTAAGATACTTTGGTATAGTCGTCTTGTCAACGGCCCTAGATGAAAAATAGTTAAGATCTCCAAATTCGTCAAATGACGGAATTATTACTCTTCTTCTATGATCACCAGATCGAGATGTTCCAAATTTAAAATACCAAAAATCCCTGTCCTTTAGGCCTCTTTTATAAATATAATTTATGCACGCCTTAATGTCAGGATCTTTACTGTTAAAGCTATCAGCTAAAAATATAAAATCATCAGGCAAAGACACAGAAGTTACTT
This sequence comes from Candidatus Pacearchaeota archaeon, assembly GCA_002686195.1. The sequence continues at coordinate 29,308 of NZAS01000055.1, forward strand.
CGGCGCCCTCTGTGTCTTTAGATAAATTCTTTCCTAAAAACTCTATTGAAAATTGCTGCGCTAGATCAAAGTCAATATACTTTTTTATAATGTTCTCAACTGTCTTTCCCTTGATTCCGCACACCCAGCAGTGAAACTGCCACGTCTCAAGATTAATTGACAACTTTTTCTTTCTTCCGTCTACTCCGTCGATTTCACACGCAGGGCAAATAACTGCTATGTTTTTTCCATCTCTTGCAATCGATGAAGGGCCAAATGCATTTTTGACAAACCTTATTTTTTCACTTATGGTTTTCATCTATTATCTTAAAAAAGTATACCACCTTGTATCTACATGTTCATTTGTACGTATGCGCTGGCAATGACATACGCATCAGCTGAATCAAAGCATCCTTCATTTATAACTGTTACTCCTTTCCTCGGGCCGCTCTTTATTACCCGCGTGGACCATGAATGCTCTGGAACCTTAGATGATACCCATTCAAGAACCTGCTCTTTTGTCGTCTTTTCAGATTTTCTATCTAGCTTTAGCCCGACTGACTTTCTTGCAACGTTAACATTAATATAGTCTGGCTTAATGTTGAACTTATCATAGCAAATGTATGATATGACACCATTGAATCTTGCCAGAGTCATTAGTGTTTTTGCAGACGAAAAGCCTGGCCTAAAGGCTTGTAAGTTTTCTTCAATTAAAATTTTATGTATCTTATGCTCTTTAAATAGAAGTAGCAATTCACTGGATATTCTAGATGCCTTGTCATACATCCCATCTACTTTCTTTAGAGAGATAAATCCCATTGACACAAGAGATCCGCTATCGTTAATAATGCACCACCCTGTGCAGCTTGTCGAGATATCTAGACCAAGTATCATATATTAAAAGTCTTCTCTTATCTTAAAAAGCATTTCATCAGATTGGCGTTTTTTAACGGGCTGTGCTAGCTTTACCTTCATTATAACATTTAAATTATCATCATGAAGGTTTATTCCGTCAATATACACAAACTTTGGATCATGATCATTAGCATCAAATGATGCTGATACTATCTGATATTGTGGATTTGATGATGAATTATGAAGTCCAGTCTCGCAAGGTACATTTATTGTTAAAATATGAGAGTTTTGTTCACCCTTGAAGCTTATTTTGTACTGATCTTTTCCAAAAAACGGAATATTTGGAGACTTTATTAGAACAATTCCCTCATCATAGAAGATGTTTCCAACACTTGCCCAGGTCGGTGCCNGAGTTAGTGAATCAGCCCTGTAGAGGCTTCCCTTTCCATTGTCTCGTAATGTAATCTTAACAGACCCATTTGATCCAGTTAAACTGCTATCCTCTATCTTAAAGCTTCCAGGAAGAATTCTGTTTCCATAATAAAGATTTGATATATCAAATATTACTATCTCATTGGAGCTAGCATCTCTTGTTCTCTGTGCTATGGCTAGACTACCAACATTACCGTTACCTGATGACTTTTCTGGAGATGCAGAAAATAGTATTTCAGCAAAAGCATTGCTTGGGACTGCCATTCCATCATACCAAAGTCTTGGATTTCCACCAGATGCTANTAGGTTATCAAGGTTTATTACACTTAAATTTAACTCTCCNAGNTCACCTTTAAATCGNGACATAGGACCTCTAATAAGAGAATCTGGCAACGTTCCGCTTCTNANNATTTCATANTCAGGAAANAANAANCCNTTATCACANGGTAAAANTGTNANNTTTCTTTTTCTNANNGATCCNCTNNNAACANCNNNCCACTTNGAANTTNGANCAGCNTGANAGNTCCNGTTGANCTNGCNTANAANTANTCATTAAATGACCACTCTGTTTTGTCACTGTGAATTCTATCTGCTCCTACATCGAGGCCAATACTGTCTNTNNTTGTNGGNCCTGTTGATCCCGTCAGCCTGTACAATCTAGGATGATTGTTTGTAATAAAATCTCTAACAAAGTTTTCAAGATTTAAAATATGTCCGCCTACGGCCAGAGATGCTGTAACGTTAAACGGAGTATTTGTCTGCGCTGTTCTATCAAAAAAGGGTGTCTTGAGTATTTTTCTTGGCCTAGTTTCCTTGACAAAGTATGGGGGAAGATAAAAAAGCATACTTCCTGTTGATGTTTGCCCTAGCACCGACGCACTATGAACTAAATTATCATCAATATACTCAGCAAAAATCTTTACATCGTGTATTTCAGCATTAAGAGGATGATTAAGCTTAAAGCCTGAATCTCCTTTAGATCCTGACGGGTCTCCTTTGAACCCCAGATCAACAACACCCTCGTTAGACGCCGCTGTTGAGTTGAAAAACTTTGCAGAGTTTGCCCCTCCCTCATTATCGTTTTGATCAATTACGTCAGATCCACTATAATAATTTCCAATGAACAAGGCACCTGCAGTCTTAAACGCTGTTCCTCCCGCTCCAGGACGAATTGATGATGAATTTATTGTAAACGGATATGTGTCATTATCAACCCTAATGCTTCCTTCACCATCATTAAAAAGATTTGTGCCCCATCTAATTGATACATGATGCCAATGATTTCTCTGTAGGGAGTTGTCTGGTGTTACAAACATCAATCCTGATTCATTAGCTTGCGGAGAAGCCATTGCAACTTGATTCTTATATGTTGAATTTGACGACGATACATCATATGGAATCTGTGAAGGCTCCCATGCCTCACAACTCTCTGCTAATTGAAGTAATATTCGGTATCCTTTTGTAAGCCCGTTCTCATCTTTTTCAGACCCAGATACTAGTGATATTGCATAGTTGTTTGGAAGATGAACTATCGTACCGGGCTTAAAGTCACGATCAGATGCACCGTTGTGGTATCTGGGATTTATGTGAAAATCAAATGTAAATGATCCACTAAGTGTGTATGGAGGAATTGTGCTAAAAACTGGAACAGCACTAGAGTATACAGTCCACTTATACGGAATCATATTGTTAGGATTGCTTGATCCGCCTCTAGGATCTTGCTGCTTTTTTAGATACCCAGATCTATATGGCCCAAAAACGTGCGCAAATCCTGGATTAAGAGATGTAACTGTGCTATATCCTCGCAGAGATCCAGAATTTGGGTATATTAAAGCAGAATCGTCGGGAACATTTGATGCAGTAAAAAAATTAAGAGAGTGATAGTTTGTGTATGTATACTCACATGAATCGTATTTTGCTCTATAAAAAGGCATAAGAGAATTTTTAATAGTCGACTTTATCATCGAACCTGTTGACATCGTAGACTGCTCATACGATCTTGCCAAGTCGACATTTGCATTTCTAACTTCATAGTAAAAATCACTTTCACCGTATCTTTTTACTGGAATTTTTTTATTATTTCTTGGTAGAATGCTTGAACTATGAGCATGTGACATATACTCATCAATTACTGACGATATATCAACGTAGGCCTCATTCCTTGATGCACTAAGAACGTTTATTGATGCTCCGGCTAAAAAACCTTCAGCAAAAAATCCACCGAAGCCCTGTTCAAGAAATGTGGTGGCGTTTTCGCTAGATACAGAAAAATTTTTAACGTCTTTAATAAACGGACTAGGCCTTGACGCAAGCCCGACAGATCCAGACATCTGGCTTTCTACTGTGTGAGCATTATTTGAACCGTCATCAGCTTTTGATGATGAGACAAATGTTACGTCTGGATTTAGAGTAAGAGACGTATTCTCAAAAAATTCTGATAGAAGCTTTACGAGAGACACGTGACCTCACAGTTATAATTAAAAATCAAGTCTGACGCGGATTGTTAAATCTTTCTCATTATTTTTCTCAATCGGACGACTAAGTTTTGCAACTGCCACAAGATTGTCATTTGCGTCATATAGCCCAACAGATGTAAAAAATGAGAATGATTTTTGTGTGGATTCCTGTCCTGCTTCTATTACCTGAATATCGTTACTAGAGTTA
>NZAS01000056.1 GCA_002686195.1 Candidatus Pacearchaeota archaeon
TAATATTCCTAAAGGACTCGCAGTCCCGATGCCGACTCTGCCTGCTGTATGAACTGAACCAAACGAACCAGTTGATTGTGCTGAACCACTTATATCACCTTCCACGAAAAGTTTTGTTGTGCCTGATCCAGATATGTGAAGAGCTTCTGATGGGCTCGTTGTCCCGATGCCGACTTTGCCATCAGATGATATTCTCATGTCAACTGTTGCTCCTGTGCCAACCCATCCCGTTCCAAAACTCATAGCATCAGTACTATGGTCATAGTAAATAATGCCTCTATAGGTATTTGAACCAGTCCCATCACCAAATGCCAGATAACCAGATAAATTATTATCTGTAATAATACTAATTCCAGCGTTTCCACCAGTTTCATAGACAACAAGATTGTTCATTGAAGCGTTATAATCACCCGTTGACGCAGTTCCGATGCCGATATTCCCATTAAATGTGGCGTTGCCAGATGTGTCAAGAGATAAAGCAGTTGTCCCTCCAAACGATAAGTAACCCTTTGGAACATCTGCATCCATTCCTATATCAAAATTATATCCCGAAGAATTTGCAGTATTGCGACCAATAATTCTTATATATGTATCATCTAATGCCTCATTATTTGCACCAAAAGTGGCTTGTAAATCAGCAGAAGTATTTGCTACTACAATGCTACCAGTAAATGTGGCGGCCCCAGTAAATGTAGGCGCAGCCAAGCCAGAATGGGTGTGGTCGCTAAAAGAGACTTGTTTCCAGGTTGCCATTACTCAGTATTCTCCTTTTTGACTTGACGCTCAAAGCCCTTACCAACTTTATTCATTAATTTTACAAGCATTTCTGCGTCTTTCCCCTGTATAGTACACGCTTGAAGAGTTCTTAAAATAAACATTAACTCATCTGCTGTCAGTCTCATCAAGATACCCCTTATGCATGGTTGCAAGTTTCTCCATCACCCTAAAGGCAACTTCAAGTTCAGAGCCTTCAAAGGTTGACTTCAGAATAAGTTTTAAAAGGAAGTCGGTGTCTTTAATACTGAGTGAGGCTTTCTTTACCACCGATTCCCTCACTGCTTGAGGAACCAGTTTACTCATTAAGAAGTCCTAATCCATAATTTGGTAGAATCAGTATCTAAATAAAATGAACCCGTACCAGCCGCATTACCCGCAGAGCCACCAACACCATCTTCATCGCCTGTCCCAAATGTCATTACTGCTACAGAAAAGAATGCTCCATTTGTCTGCCGTCTAGGACGAACCATCCANCCAGTTAAGCCATTTGCGCTACCTGTACCATCAAGACCACCNCCCTGACCAGTTTTCCAAAAAATCTCTGGGTTCTGTGTACCATCACATTTTGNGGCTTGTAAAGCACCACTTGTCCCATTAGTAGTTGTAAAATCACTAGATTCAACAGAAACATTAGCAGTATAGCCTGTACCATGATTTGTAATTGTAATTCCTGTTATTCCACCAGAGCCATTTATTGAAGAAATTTTACCAGCAAAACCTGTGCCATTAGACGCATCTTTAGTGAAAGTTTCATCTAATGCATAACCACTACCTGCAGTTATACCAGTTATACCCATTATACCGCTAGCAGACATAATCTCAACATTTATACCAGCACCCTCAGCCGCTGATGCATGTTGCGCCGCAGTGCTAGTATCGGCTATATTAGCCAGGGTAATACTTTCATCTTCCACCTCAAGAGTTGTTGTATTAATAGTCGTTGTACTCCCGCTAACTACTAAGTCCCCCGCAATAGTCACGCCCTCATCAGTATCTAAAGTGATAGTAGTTGTACCTTCTGAATTTGCTATAGTATTATTACTAAGTTTTAAAGTACCTCCACTAGTTATAGTACCAGTAGCATTAAGACTAGTAGTGGTTATAGCCCCGCCAGTAGCCAGTGTACCTGATGTAGTTAATCCACCACCATCAGCAATAGTCAATGCAGAGTCGCCATCTGTATATTGAATTGCCGCAGTTTGTACTGCCGTTGAGCCATGAACCGTTACGCCTGTAACTGTACCAGTTGCGGTAACTCCAGTTGCAGTCAATAAACCCGTAGCTGAATTAAATGTTAAATTATCACCAGACTTTGGTCCTAAATTGCCAGTTGCATCTGTTGAAAACAACGGAAAACATGTTTCATCCGTACTCTCATCTGCAACAGTTATAGCTGTAGCTATAGCCGCAGTACCGTTTGTACTCTGGTTAAGGGTAGGGAACGACCCAGCCGCTGATGCGCTTGTTAATACTTCTTTCCATACTGCCATTTTATACTCCTATGTATATACTTGTGCCATCAAAGTATAGACCGCCAGCAACCGCTGTTGGCGTACTACTCTGAGTAGCAAGATTTAAGACTCCATTGTAATCAATGGANAATTTTTCTGTATCGTCATTTTGATATTCAACAAGATTACCAGACACAATTTCCGATATGCTATTATAAGTCAATGGTAATGACACTTGACCTGATATTGATGTCATCCCACTAAGCAAATTTATTTCTTCTGTAGTTACAGCAGCACCATCCAAAAGATTCAATTCAGTAGCCGTAGAAGTAACCTCTGTATCACCAAGTTTAAAAGTCCCAGTAAGATTAACACTATTAGTACTAAGCTTTATAGCCGCGCCAACACCATCTCCATCATATACCTGTTTCTCTGTTGCTTCTAACCCCTCCCCAGCAGTTGAACCAAGAATAGTTAAAAGGTCCTTGTAGGTTTGACCTACTGAATTTCCAGATAACCCAGCCATTAGTAAAGATGTATTACATTTGCACTACTGGCAAGAGTACACGATATTGGATAAATAGTACCCGCCAAAAGTCCAGTAAATGTCACCGCGGTTCCGTTCACTGTCAAAGCATAATTGCCAGCAACCTTAATATAAACAGCCCTGCAAGCATCTACCGCAGTAGAACCATCACTTACAACAGCCTTTATATATGGAGCAGTACTTTCCTGAACAGTAAAATCCTGTAATCCTTTTTGTGTATCAAATGTTAAAGCCATATTCTCTCCTTTATCTGATTGCCCAAGCACCAACAGGCATAGTCTGCTTTAAACCACCATGTCTGTTCTTCTGGTATTGGAACACTTTCTTTTTAAATTCTCTCATATGAAACTCCCTTTTTTCATATTCACCATCTTGTTCAAAAAACTTTGCCTTTACGTAATCAACCAATGCAATCGCAAGTTCATTATCTACTGGAACCGTAGAGGACTCTGATGTTGGCATTGTAGGCATCTTGGTAAATGTAACAAGAATCCCATTAGTGATTGATTTAGTCGGACTCTCCCAATGTTTTGTAGTTGTATTCTGCTCAAGAATACCAACATTGCCACCTTCCATATAATAACCATATTTAGTATTATTAATTCTTCTAAGCTGATGACTCATATTTAAACCTCATCTATACTTGTTTGACCAACAACACGGCTTATTGGACGATATTCACTAGATTCTGTATCCAATATTGCTATATTAAGCAATTTAACAAGACCAGTTATCTGAGCAGACTCCATCGCATAATAACGCTGGTCTTTTACCAAATTTGTCTTAGCAGTAGCCACAGATTCCTCAATAAGCATATTTGATTCACGTATTGCATCCTCTAAATATGCATTAGCAAATCCAAAATTAGAAGTGCCAACGCGTTCCATTAATTCTTTCATAACCATTATGACGGCCCCCATAAAACATTATTTGGATCAAGTTCATCAGTAATAAGAGTATCCCATCTCATATCAAAAAAATCATCTGCCGTATTCCAAAAATGTCTCTCATAACTTTCATATTGATTTGATGGGCTAGTAGACTGTACAACATAAGAAGAATTAGGCACTGCCTCAGCAACAGCATATGAAGTAACAGGAGCCACCGCACTTGCAGTATACGAAGTATCTGGAACAACAGTTGTAGATGCCCAGGAAGTTTCATTTTCATTTCTTGGCATTATGCTGCCTCCTCACCTTTATTAGCATAAGGCTGAAACTCACGCTCATACCTTTGCTGGAGATGTATAATTCTTTCCATTAACCATGTATACTGCTGAGAGTCCTTTTGATACTTTGTTGTCCATTCCTGAATCTTAGCACCAACCTCAGCCGCCACTCTTTGCCAGTCAGCCTGGAATATTGCCACTTTCTGAGCATATTCTTGACTTTCTTTTTGTAAAACTTGTGCTTTAGCCTGAGTATCAACATTAGTACTGGCTTGCATTTTTGCAACATCTGCCTGTACCTGACCCTGCAATTCAGCCATATCTCTCTGAACATTAGCCGTCCAAATGGCATTTTCTTTATTAAATTCATTTAATTCATTCTGAATATCTGCCTGGTATTCTCCAAGTTCCTTATTCAGTCTACCTAACTGCACTTGAGCAAGTTCAGGATCCTCCTCAGTTTCCAAAAATGTCTCAAATTGAGCCGTATCAAATGATGACAGAGGCTTAGAATAATCTGGAGTACCAGTACTTAATGTCTTTGTAACCGTGCTAGTAGCATCTTGAAGTGATGGCGACGGATCAGTAAAATCTGGAGCAGTCGGCACACCTAAAGCACTGCTGTATATAGCAGACAGGTCAATATCAGTCTCTAAAGTAAACTCAGCTACCTTTTCCATCAAAACCTGTACAGACGCATACAATACCACCAAAGGATAAAGACCGCTAGGAAAACTGGATATTGCACTTGTCCCAGATGACGCGTTGGTTATTGTACCATAAACAACCTTGTTTACATATATGTTGTCAACTGTAGTTGTGCTAGGTAAAACATATACTTTACTTTGATACTTATAAAATACAGGATACTCAACTGTAGCTTTATGGAGAGATGTACTATCATCTGCCATCAATCTTAAATTAGCTGGTAATTCTGTACAATTCTTACCCACCCCGCTTTCTAACCTGACAACATCAAGAACCTTGTCTGTATCATCTACTGTAACATAAGAATTGCCAACAGTATTCGTAGAAGAACTGGCAAATTGATATACACTCTCTGGCGATATCTTCATCATCCGATTAACTACATCCTTGATTCCATTATCAAGGGCAGTAGTATAATCTTCAGTATCTATAGTACCAGCAAAGTTCTCTATCTGAGCTTTAAACGCTGCCATGTCTTATCCTTAAATCAGATCGGGGGCGGGACCAAGAAAACCGCATTATGAATCCGCCCCCGACATTGAGATCTATTTTATCTCAATTTTGATTGTTTTAACCAGTCCAAACAGCGTGCGCTTCAGGCATTACAATCTGCAAACCAGATTCGGTCTGGATCAGATCAATCCTGCGGTCAACACCAGTGTTTTCCAGGGACTGAACGCCAACATAAATTGACGTATCTCGGTTAAGACCATTACCTACCAGCGGACGATAAGCAACGTGCTTCATGTTCACACCAACGATCTTTGCACCGCCTTGTCCACTATCTAAGTGGATATTGCGGGTAACGTTCATGTTCCCATAAGGTGTACTGATTGTAGTAATACCAAGCCCGTACTTGTTGGACTTTCCAGTAACTGCAAAGTCTGCACGGCCCATACCATTAGCAGTACCTGCTCCAACAGCATTGACATTCTGAGCAAAGTAACCACCAAGTTTGTGCAACCAGTTATAAACATCTGTACTACACATGAAAAGCGTAGAATTGGAATTATTATAACGCGGGTCCAGGAAATCGCTCATATCTTCTAGAAAGTCATCTGAATCCTTAGCTGTTGTCCACGAAAACACGTTACCTTCCTGCAAGATGTAATCAACTGCACCCTGGGTATAACTAGTTCTAGAAGTAGAACCATCTCCAGTTACATAACCACGACCAAACAGGAGAGCCTGTTCAATATCCCATTTATGCTCAATCAGCTTGTTCTTCCAAATCCTGCCCCATTCATCAGAGACAAGTTTAAGCTGGGTTGCCCGAGCCGTATTTGTCATCTGCATGGTGGTTTTAAAGATTTGCGTGTATCCAGTACGAACCAGATAAGGCGAATCTTTAAAGGTGCTTGGAAATGTGCTTCCTTCAGCATGTGCTGAACCAACAACATAACACTTATGCTCTTCTGTATGACCAGAAGCACTCATAGTATCATATGATCCATCACTAGCATGTGCAACCGCAAGTCCAAGAGCATTATATCCAGAAGCAGCAGGTCTGATCACAGTACAGGTAGCATATACAGCTTCCGTATCTGAAGTTCCATCGCCAACAGCGGATATTTGAACGATCATGTAATCACGTCCAGTTACCGTGCCAACTGCACCATTATTAACAGTGGTTTTGAACAATGGAATTTTAACCAACTGACCATCTAAAAAGAAGATCGGTTTCGTTCCAGTAGCTCCTCTGGTAACTGCAGTTTGACCAAGAATAGATTGCACATTTCCAGCAGATTCGTAATCGCATTCGAATTTTATTGCAAAAGTCTGATCTTGCGCCAACTCAGCATTAGAGAAAGCAGTGTGAACGTATCCAGCATCATCATTCAATACTGGAACTGGTGTATCCAAATCAATCGCCACCGCATAAGCATAACGCTTATGCCACATGGAGCGTTCTTCGGTTGTTTTGAATTCGGGGTCGTCTGTAGGTTTGTTTGCCACCTGCGATACAAATCTAAAAAATGGTGTTTGGTCTATGGCTAATTCCGTTACCGCGGCACCGAAATTATACCTTCTCCTAAGATCACCAATCTTTGCTGGATCGCCAGTAGCAGTGGGCTGTTGCCCGTGAGTACTGAGATATAGAGGGCTGTCAGCCATCATAAACTCCTTTATTTTTCACACTTAGTCAGAGAATATATTATCCACGCTTCCGTCTAGTCCCTTGAGTGCATCGAGAACCGCCTTGTTAGGGTCTTCTTCAACTTTTACAGAGTTCATATTGCTCTGCGAAGCTGGAATATCCCTGACAGCATTCATTTGGTTCAGCATATCCTTTCTCGTTGAATTACTGACGTTTTGATTGATTTTATCACGGTTCTTCATGTAATAAAGATCATCAAACGACATTTTATGATCATTTGCCCAGTTCATCATTTCTTCAAAATCACCATCATTCATCTTCATACGTTCCTTAAACTGATTAGCCTGTTGGGCCATATAAGCTTTGGACTGTTCCTGTTCATCACGAACACGTTCTTCACCAATGATGTTATTGACTTTTTGACTTACTGTATTATCCATCAACGTACTAAAGTATTTTGCTGAATCTGAATTTTGGTCGTTCATTGCTTCCTGAATATCAAATTCAAAATCCTCTGGGACCTCAAACTGAGGTGGTTTTTTCCCGTCAACTAAGTACTGTTTTACTGTATCAACTAAACCTTCATCTTCATTCATAAGTTGAAGAAGAGGCATAAACGGTTCAACTTCATCCAGTTGTTGTTTCATCTTTTGCGCCTCGCGGGATGAATCCTTGTACCGTTTCTCATAATTTACCGTTTCAACAGGGTCAGTGTTACCAGCTTCCACATTAACTGGGGGTGCTGGGGACTGAGTTTCTGATACATCAATCGGCTCATCAATTGGATCTAAAATAGATCCGTTGACCTCTCGGTCAAGATCAGCGAAGAAGTTGCCATCGGAGCCAAAAATTGATTCATTAACTGCCTCTTGTGACGGCATGTTTTCTTCAACTTCTGGGTTTGCCATAGTTTCAGCTTCCATTTGCTTTTCCTTGTAGCTTTGCTTGTTGTTCAATTAATCGCAATTTATCAGCAGTCTGCTCTCTATCGGATGCCATTCCACGAGCAGTATCTCTCATCTTCAGTTGGGCATCACCTGCACTCTTGCGAACTTCATTCTCAACTTGCATGACCTTTGCTTTTATGCCAGACTGAACTAACTGTCTTTCTAAGGTCTGCATGATTCCGTCCTGGTCTTTTACTTTTTCTTCCAGTTCGGCAATCTGTCCCTGCATTTGAGCGTACAAGGATTTGCGTTGTGCGATTTTTGTTTTTTGCCGTACATCTGTTTCGGCCAATACTGCTATATCGTCCACAACGCCAAGTTTTAATAATTCTTTTAATTCGGCTAAATAAGCCCATCTATTCACTGGCAATGTTGAGCCAGCTACTATTTTCACATCAAATTTACCAGTTTCATAATCTAGGTACTTGCCAACCGCTTCTCCCATATCATTATAAATAGGAATATTCATCTCTACCTGCTTACCCTCTTCCTGAAGATCATTAGGCTGGACAAGTCGGAAAACCTTATGCGCCTTATATACTGCCTGAGAATAATCCTTTACAACCTTCCCAAGCTGCACTAAGGCTGGCTCAATAGAAGATTTCATCCATTGCTTTACTCTTCTGGTCCCGTACTCATCCATAGCAAGCATACCGCGGTATGTCTCTGACTGCTCACTTGGGTTACCCATAGCATTAGACCATATTCCAGCAAGATACTCCATTTCATTCTTACCGCCCTCAACAATATTAGCAAAGGCATTAGACAACTGCATCGGCAAAACTGGCGTAGGTGTTTCATATCCGCTATTGACAGGGAGCAATGCCCCTGGCGCAGATGAATACTTCTCCCAGTAAGCAGTGTCAACCGAACCTTCTTCATACATCCACCTTAAAGAAGAACCTAGGGATGCATTATGTACCATAAGCTGGTGTGCTTTGTTGATTTCTTTCTGCTTACCAACGAGAGGTGAAACAGCACTGAGCGGGAAAGGTGTGCCAGTCCATTTGTATGTGAAAGGGACAATGGGGTAATGTGATGTGGGTAAATCTTTTTCTTTAAGTAACTGGTCGCCAACAATACAGGTAAGCTTGACAATCTTTTTATAAAATTTCACTGCATCTACTATATAATTAGCAGTCATTTCATCCTTCAGCATAACTTTATAGACCTTGTCTGGAACTACCTGATTCTCAGTAACTACAAGTTCCTGCTGTGCTTTTGCCAGCATTTCTTCGGATGCCTTAGCCAATTGAGCTTCATTCTGCTTAACTGCCTTTTCAATCTCTAACTGCATTCTATCTGGAAGAACCTCACCAGCTTCTACCCCCTGTTGCAACTGATTTTGCAATTCCTGTATCTGAACTTCCATTTCTTCAGACATTTCTTTTAATTGAGCATCTACCTGCTCCTGAGCCTTCTGCAACGCTTCTCTTGTAGGAGGAATCTGGATAAATACATTCCAATATGGACGACTTTCCTTCTCATAACATTCAATGTAATCAATTAAAGGATCATCACCGCCCTTTCTATCAAAAGCCATATTAATATCATTAATCTGAAAATCTGCTGAATTAGCATCATTCGGAGAATAATTAAATTCTGAGTAATTGCCCGAAGCCCGCTTTATCTTTGCCGAATACTCTGGATATAGATTAATCAACTGTGTCTTGGGCAGTATCTTTCTTATAAGTACGTGAGAAGCATCCCGAAAGAGAGGGTCACGGGACTTCGGGTCAACATAAATATCAAATGAATTAGGATTCCTTAATATTACTTCACCCATACCCCTGTCAGCATTTGAATCAACATCTACCATCATATACCCTATACTCTTGGTAACTGCATCATTAATAACATTAGAATACAAAGTAGAACCATCAGACTGCTGCCAGATATAATCTGCAACATCAGAGAACACAGCCGCTACATCACTATCACTTCCCTCAGTTCCTACAGCTTGCCAGCGCGGACTGTTGGCAGTAGCATAAAAATCCAGCATCTCTACAACTGGTATAATTCTATTTACAGTAAATGTAGGCATACCTTGGTCCTGCAAATCTTCAACTTCCTGTTTTGAAAGCTGATTATCGAGATAAAAATCATATCCCTCTTGATTTATTGATTCCCAATCTATACGATGAGCATTATTAAGAGAATTGAATAAATTCCTTATTCTATCTGCTTTTTCGCCTACTTTAGCCATTAATTTGCCGTAGCTATCATTGTTATGTGAATTTCAGAAACATCAGCAGTATAAGCCTCAGAACCCTTTATATATATTTCATCCGAATCTATAACAAGAGGAATAATAATTGATTGCCCAACAGTAAGTATCCCATTAGTCACATCATCAGTATAAACAGTAACGGTCTTACCACTTCCTACCTCACTATCAAAACTAAGATAGAACATATTTACAGTCGCACCAGTATATCCACCACCAGTTGTTACTGTAGACTGACCTCCACCAACACCTGCCTCTTCCCACTCATCCTTGGTAGTGTCATTTAATACCATAACAATCTTCTTTGTCTTAGCCGCGTTATATGTATTAGTAAATTTCCCGCTACTAGCACCTATAATCTGATCTCTGGCTTTAAAATTATATGCTTTCCCGCCAAGAGTCTGAGTTACATCCATAACTGTTTCAAAACTAGAACTAATTATAATATTATTTGCCATTTAAAATGCATCTTTCCCTTCAAATTGACCCAGTAAACCATTAATAGTAGGATCTTCACTTCTCCTTAATTCACCAAATTGGTGATCAGGACCCATTCTTTCTGTATGCCTTCTCGCACCAGCCCTTTTATTTTTTAAATATTTATCTGCCCAAACTACATCCTGTAAATTACCCCAATTGGTATTTCTTTTATTCTGGTCAGTCCCATTCTGATAAGAATATCTACCAGCTTTAAGAACTCCCCATAAATCATCTCTTAAATCTGGTTCAAAATTATTAATCTCATTCCAAAATTCTGGAGCATCAACCTTATTGTGAGCATTATCAACATAGTTTGGAGTATAACCATCATTATTATACATAGCAGTATCGAACATATTCCTTCTATTTCTAAGATTGTAATCACCATTTTCTCCAACTTCGGAATCTGCAATAGAACTACGCCCTCCCTCTCTCCAGCCTTCATCAGAAAATACATCATGTGACAGTTCATAATCTGGTGAATCTGTAGCCCAGGGATCGGCATATAATGATTCTACATGTTCTGGATCAGTGTATATTGGACCTTCACCCATAATTACTCCCTAAGCAGTTACCCAGCTTCTCGGACTAGGCTTATGTTTGCCATAAATACCTTCTTTATTCTTCATAAGATTTACAGGAGGCGAAGCATATTTACATGCATAGGCAAGCGCATCTATAGTATCATCGTGCGCCATACGGGGACCAAAAGTTACAACTTCATGTTCTAAATCAAAATGATTCTTTCTTATGTGCATTGAACCTATAGCAAAACGCTGTGCAAGTATAGTTTGTATCCTGTCCAGCTTACTTAAACGGGTCCCAGGCTTTTCCTCTTTAAATCTAACACTAAAATCATTACGCCTCCTCATTTCACTCCGAAGTGACTGAAATATTGGTCTGGACATTGTAGTATCCTCCACCACATATAAATTCGGCTGATATTTATTCTGGAAATCAAACATGTAATCAACAATGCCAATTCTTTCCTCTCCTGGGATTCCCAGAACTGGGATACCGCGTTTACGCAAATACTCCAAAACATACACATTATTATGCTCATCTACAGCTACTATCATTATTACTGAATAATCTGATGTACTCCTCTGACTATCCGTAGCTGGGTCCACACCAGCAAATACATTGACTGGTTTTTCTACTCCATCATGATAAAGAAATGGTACACCAGTATCACTATCAATCTTAAAAACACCATCATGATATTTAATATGCCTTCTGTTAAATATAGAATCTTCCTCACTCTGAACCTGCATCATATATTCTTGATAAAATTTATGAGGCATTCCACTATCACGATAGAATTTCTTCTTCTCCTCCATTTTACTCTTAGAAAACCAGCTAGGCCATAAAACATTGCCCTTCTTATCTATCGCAGTATAAGTAATCACTTTCCAGGAAAATTTCTCTTTATTTTTCTTAGCCTTAGAGTCCCTAGTTAATAAATTGTTAATAAAACTATCAAAATGCACAGGTGTACCATTGATACGAAGCCTACCAGTATTAGGCTCCAAAGCAGGATAAACAACCGCAGTGATAAGGTTAGCATTTTTGCTTCTACTTTCTGGAGTAAGCGTATTATTCTCATCTTCAAAATCGTCCAGGATGATCAGGTCATAACGCTTATGCAGTTTAGCACCGCCACGTATCCCTGAAATGTTAGATTTAGATATAAGTTTGCAGCCATTGTTCAGTTCAATATCCTCTTCTGTCCACTTTCTGCCCTTTACTTGACCAAAATAATAATGAATCTTTTCGTTAAACTCTAAATGGTACTTAACATAGTCCATATTGCCAACCGATAACTTCTGCGTAGCAGATACCCAGCCATAAAACAACGGTTCATCTGAAAAGAGAAAATCCCGCAATATTGAAGCTTTTGTTAAAACTGTCTTACCGTGTCCGCGAGGCAAGATAACAGCTACCTGTTTATTGTTGAGATCGCAAATAGTATCAACTACCTCATAATGAAATGGAGGCGTTTCACTACGCATAAAATCGTCTGGAAGAAATAATTTACCAAAAGAGATCAAGTCTACTTTGGCAAGCTTTAAAGCCTCTTCCTGTACCGCTATGTTATTTATTTTTTCTATTTGGATTCTCCATAATTGCAAGTGCTGGCAAAACTCTCAGCATTTTACGTATTTCAGGTTCTCCATAAGTAACATTTAAATCACTATAAGGTTTTGACATCTTCATAAAAGATTTAGATAGCTTAACCTCACTTAAATCTAACGGGNTAATATCAAGATCTCTTCTAATTTNCATAAGCCTTGCCCATGTTTCTCCTGGCTGTAATAGATATTTTAACTCTTTATCTTCAGGAACAAGATATGTTTGATGTTGCGCCCGCCAACGCGCATGACCTTTCCCCTCGCCTTCTCCAAAACGCCTCTTACGAGTACTATATTCCATATCTTCCATATATTTTGCCATTTGAGGCGTAGCCTTTCCACCATGAGGAAGAACTGCATGCGCACCTTCATGCGCACCTGTTGACTTAATATAGCGGTCTGGGTCTTTTTTCATCATATTCCAGTACGGACTCATATCAGAATGTAAAAAACTCCGCCTATTAAGATAATGTTGTACATCCATAAATTGATCATTTAGAAGCATGTAGCCATGAGAAGGAGGAGCATCTAGTCCATCGAGGATTTTGCCCCTCAGCATAGTTATATTATCACCAAGTTCTTCCACCCCTTCATAACTTGCAGGCCGTGGCTCCCATGAACCAAGAGTTTTAACTTTAACGTGTTTTCCAAGATCATCATACTCGTCAGAATATCTATAGAAAGCATAAGGGATATCCCCNCTCATTAAGCTTTCGGAATGGTCTATATCATCCCAATACCTATTAAAATCCACTTTAGGATTGCGTTTACGACCCTCAACCCATTCACCAACCCATTTCTGTTGCTTACCAAAAAGATCTAATGTTTTTCTAGCCCTTGCATTCGCATCTTTAAAATAAATCTTAGCTAAGTCAGCTAACTCTTTTGNTGCCTTCAGTTTGCCCACTAATAATTACCCATTTTTTGCTTTTTAGTAAGCGGTCTGCCAGTTCTGTCATACTGTTTATGCAAATCATCTATCATTTCCTGGACTCTTCTTCCCCAGTCCATTTGCTTTTCAGATGCCGCGGCCTCTTCCATCATATAAAGTTTTTTAGGGTCCTTCTTTCCTNTAAAAACATTAAGCATTTTTCNTGGAAAATTTTCGCCCCTCAAAAGTGGCGTAGTTGTTCCTCTTTCTGGAATGTTAAGTGACCTCATTAATTCAATTTGAGCGCGTCTAAGCTCATCAGGTGTAAGCTTACCAGTATCTAAAACTTTTCTAAGCTTAAGTGCTTTTCCAGTATTCAGAAACTCCAGAGGCCTATCAAAAGACCTAGGAGTCTCTTTAAGAAAAGAACGCTCTCCAGACCAGCGNAATGGATTCCTACTAAGCATCTTTTCAAAAACATTACGAAACTCAGGTTGAGCAAAATACTCACCAGTCTCCACTTTAGTACCCGATGGAGCCCATCCTGGCTTAAATGATGACCGATAACCAGTAAATCCCTGCGGAAATGTCCTACTGCCTCCTGCTGCAACCCTTCCCCAGTCCATGCCTGCAATATCTTGCTGTAAATCTGGGGGCAGTTTTTTAAAAGTGGCAAAACTGTTCCCTTTTCTGGATGTCCACTCCATAATATTCGCCATATACCTGTCATATAACCTTCTTTGCATATCAGACACACCTTCAGGAGCAGTCGGCATATTCATGCTCCTTCTTTTAGAAAATATTGAATAAATATCTGAAGGACGAAAATCAAAAGGCTTATCATGCATCATTGCCTTATATTTATCTGAAAACTTAGGAGTCGGCGCTCCCCTACGAGCCTTCATCGGAATATTGGCAAAATATCTCTTCGCTGCCTTTACACCTCCCGTTACTCCCTTAGCACCAGCACCCAAAGCTGCTGTCCACAATAATTCTTCCTCCATTTCATCTTTATTAGACCAAGTAAGAAAATCTAAGACAGAACTAAGATTTCTCTTCTGCTTTGCCGTTAATTCAGGATCATCATCTATCCGCTGAGGAGGGTATTTTTCTACAAATCTTTCACCCAAAGACGGGCCTTGCTCCTGCATTGCCATCCATCTATTAATATCTGGCATAACAGTAGCCTGTTTACGCCCGTCTACATATTCTTTTCTAACTTTACCGTTACTCATGTCAATTATCCTTTATTTTAATATATTTTGCTTTTCACCTTAAAAGGGTCTAAACCACCAAAACCCTCCAACCATTTGTTGACTTCTCCAGGAGTTCTGGCATAACCGCCAGATTTATAGTATCCAAGACCCTCAAGCCTCTTTATTTCATTAGATACCTTTGAATATGGACCCACAGCCTCATAGAAAT
Source organism: Candidatus Pacearchaeota archaeon (assembly GCA_002686195.1). The sequence goes on from NZAS01000056.1 coordinate 14,832, forward strand.
GTTTATCTGGGTCACTCCTTGGATGCCAATATTTATACTCAGGAGAATCAATAGTATACATCCATCTATTCTTATCAGTAGCATATCCCTTTACATACCAATTATTTGATGTCTTTCTTCCCATAAATGGCAACCAAGAACCTTTCTTAGATGCACTTACACTCGTTCCCGAAGATTTATAAAACGGTTGCAGATAAGTATCGCCAGTTTTCCTNTTTAACATTTCAACAGCAGTTACCATCCTATTACCACCCGCATCCAAAGAACGAGACTCAAGTATACGAGGTATATATTCCTGAACGCTAGAATCTCCAGCAGTAATAGGACCCTTAGACTTCTTTCCCATCCTTCTTAAAAGCTTAAATAATTTACTGTAAGACATCTATTTAAAAATGCCATCCTCTGACATACTTTCTAAAATTTTCTTCTCCATAGAACGGTTCTTATACCAGTCATATCGAATTTTCTTGTAATCAGGGTCATTTATAATTGCTCTATTATGCTTATATAAAGAATCTGCAAAATCAGAAGGAATTGAGTCCCCAAATTCATGTATCATCTCATTTAAACGTAAATGCTCTTCCTGAAGAGAACCGCCAGCTTTTAACCAAGTATCAAATACAGGAATCTCAACACTATCATTCCTATTATGGAAATCTAACGCATACTGCATACTGTTGGAAATTTTACCTAATTTTTCCTTTTTAGACTGTTCAACATGATATTGAAGACCATCAGCCATATAACTACTCCTCTAAAAGCGGTCTTTCAGCACTATCCAATGCCTCTTGATCAAATCCCTGGAAAACTGCACCAGTAAGCTGAGTTACCTTTGTCTGCTTNGGNACAACNTCNGCTGCATCCCATAACATCTGCAAAGCCTTTAAGCGGTCAGACGCACGGTCAGAATTCTCCACCTCATCCTTTACCTTCCCAATTAAATATACAAGGTCAAGCTTAAGTGTCTTAAATACTGCATCCAATTCTTCCTTAACTGCCATAACTATACGCTCCTGTTTAATTAAAATAGCCGCCCGCGTCTTGGCATAATTAGAATTTTTAGTCCTGAATGCCTTTAAATACGCCTCCTCAGGAGTCTTGCCATGAGCAATATACCTCGCAAAGATAACCTCCTGCAATGTAGGCTTCACTCTATCCTGTATAGAATCTAAATTATTCTTGTCACCGCCCAAAGAATAAATATTCTTTCTTTTTTCAGTATCCATCTTCATATTAGGCTTGCATATAAAAGTTCCAGTACATGTTCCAATATATCTGTCATCACGACCCCTGTACTTTAACCAGCCCTGGCGGATAATCTCTATTACACAACCGTCATCAGCTAAAACCCAGTCGCCAAGGTCAGCTACACGCCAGTCATCCTTTATAATAATGTCATCTGGACACTCAGATAAATCATCATAAACTGTATAAGTACCCTTTTTTATTGTATATTTACGCATCGCCTATAATAAAACCACCCTCAATACTTAATTCTATTAAATCATTATATACATGGGAATCAATACCCATAAACGGTGTCATACACTTGTGAACCAAATCAGTATCCGAAGGCTCTGGCAAGGAATTCTCTGCCTTTTCAATCCTTTCTTCAATAAATTCGACATCACCCTCATCCTCATACACAATAGTAAGAGTATATTTCTTCATGGCTCTAACTTACAAATTATTTTTCTCTTGACAAATGACCATTTGAACCTTAGCTTCTCAGCAGGAAATAGACATACACACACACACTAATATACCAGAATTCTATTTCCTTCAATAGTTAACATATAATTACAC
>NZAS01000057.1 GCA_002686195.1 Candidatus Pacearchaeota archaeon
CAATAATTTTCCTTTGTTCATGCATGTCACCTTGTTCAATTGTTGCTATATTATCGTAATCACAACCAAATAAATTACCACCCATTTTTTGTCCGTTTTATGTTGATCGAGAAGCGCCGTCACAAAACATACCCAAAAATGACTCACTCTATCAAAGTGCTCGTAGAGGTGCTGGTTGACATCCCTCTGTTGCACATTGAAGTTCTCCAATGGGAAGACCGCTTAAAACTCGTAAGGATGAAATTTGCAGAAGAAGGGGGCCAGTCCCCGGTCTTCATTCATGTCTTTGCTGCATTCGAGAGGGTGTCGGAGTTGCGAGCATTTGTGGAGGTTTTTGGAGCTAAGGAATTGGCAAACACCGAACCCCCGCTTCACGACATTAAATTCTCGTCCAAGGATAAACGCTTCTTGTATCAACAGGTCCTTCACTATTTACTCCAACAAAAGACAGGCAAAAAACGCTATCAGCACCTTGTCCTGCTTCCTGATTTTTTGCGCCCCTACGAGAAAGAACTGCACAAGAGGAAATTCACGGACGCACTATTCTACGGCGCACGAATGCTCAGTCGTTTGATCTAAAGATCCTCTTTGAGGCGCAAAAGAAATTCAGTTACTTCTTTTGAGCGATCTGATCCATTGTTGGTGTCGGGATGGCATAACACCAACATCTTCTTGATCATCTTATCATCCAGCCCTTCGATGACCGATTGAGGCACCACCTCACGGTCCTGAAGTACATGAATCCTATCCTCATAGGAGTCTGCCAATTTGCGAAGCCTTTTACACCGTTTCTTCATCTTCACCACTTCAGTTTCAAGCTCGTCAATAACTTCGTACGCATCCAAAAGCTCATCCTGAAGCGCAAAGAATTGCTTGTCACCGCCCAGTAGCTTGTATCCTCGATCGCCCTTAAAGCACACCAAGCACTTCTTCTCGAAGCCCTTCACCGCATAGAAGGGTGATTCGCATTCATCGCAAACCTTGCGTTCGAATTCGCACACCTCTACCCTAAGCTTCTCTCGTAATCCTTGTGCTTCTTTTGCCATTTGCTCTATTCTCGCGAAAACATCATTCGTCAAGCCCTTGCTCATGTCATGCCTTTCGTCCGCTCGATCCCATCATACAATTCTACAATCTCTTTTATGACCTCCTCGACGGGCCTGTCTTCAATCTCAGCAATGGCCCGAATGAAGATAATCATATTCCTGACGCGGGGCTCAGAGTAGCCCAGCCACCAACGGTTCAAAGTCTGTCGACTGAATCCAGCCTTGTCGCAAACAGTTTTTTGATCGACGCGAAGAGCGGTTAATTTGCGTCGGAGATAGACTCCCCATATGGAGTCCAGTACCTGCTTAGGTTTTCGTCCCATGTATGCCTCATTATATTCTCAATGCCTTTTTATCGGGGAGACTTTTAATCGTTTCGAATTTACTCCCGTCGTAACTGAATAACTGCACTTTTCCATTTGCGCGAATTTCGCGTGCAAATTTCTTAGCGGCAGTGCGGTCATCAAATAGACGACGAGTAGTAACCGTCTTACCCATCAATGTTCGTTCTTGTTCGACACAGTATTTGCGCATGATATACTCCTTAATGTATTCACTTTATGAGAATAACATGGAACGTTGTTGCCCTCCAAGCAAAGAAGTCAACGGATGAGCACGAACTATAGAAAGCAAGCGGAGGAATTCTTTCGGCTGACATCCCTGTCTGCAGACTATACCGGCTCACAACAAACCATTCTACCTTTTCATATTGAAGTGGAGACAGATCAACAAGCCAAGCACATGCTAAACAAGCTTTACAAAATCTTCGGAGGCAGAAAAGGACGGTTCCCCATCGTCACTAACACATGGCCCTACACTGTAGAGAATAAAGTAGGAATCATCGAAGAACTCGATGCTTTCATCACTCCCGGTAACGACAAAGACATACCATTAGGCCCATGGATTGATCGTAGAGCGCTACCCGCTATGGAAATATGGGAAATTACTGCGTATATGGCTCGCGCAGACCGTAAAAAAAATGGGGTTATGTGGGATCCCCCTGTAAATTCGTGGACTATCGACCAGATAGTGGCAGTGTTTTATGTAGGGAAAGAACGCGCTATTCGTTTTGAAAAGGCGCTAAACCAAATGGTCGAACTGATGATGGCCGAAGATTCACCCCCCACAAAAAAACAAAAAAGATTAGGACCACCTAAGAAGCGAAACCGATGAAGAAATGGAAACCCATTTTTGTCGAAAATAGTAGACTTCCTGTCCTTTTGAGCTTTTTCTCTCCGATTGACATCGGAGCGATAACACTTGGTTTCATCGTCTTTGCAAGAGATGAGATGGATGAGACAACTCGCACACATGAAACAATCCACTTTCAGCAATTTCTCGAAACCCTTTTTATTGGTTTTGTGCTCTTATATTTCTATGACTGGGTGAAAGGGTACTTGATTTATCGCAACGGAAAGGTTGCGTACCATCAAATCAGAGCAGAAAAAGAGGCATACCTGAACGACTTTGATCCCACCTANCCNNAAACAAGNAAGAGNTGGAAGTGGCTCAGAAAAGAACCAACTCCACCCCTTAATGTTGTTTAGGTCTAACCGGCGGCGCGTGAGTGCGCCGCCGAGATCAATTCGTTTTAATTAATTCGTTTTAATCAATGCGTTATTCCGCTTCTGCTGTGTCCTCTGATTCTTCTTCAGAAGAGGTATCTTCGCCCTCTTCGGATTCTTCTTCTTCAGACGCAGTGTCTTCAGTGGTTTCTTCTGTTTCTTCTGTAGCCGTATCTTCGGCCTTATCGCCACAGGCGAGTAATGCAAGCAAAGTCAACATTGTTCCTCCATGCTTCGAGTGCGATCCTACTTTAATCCCTATTTCTGTCGCCGCCACTTATGATGCCATTTTGATCGCTTGGTTTGGATGTATTTGCCGGTAATAGAATCTTTATATAAGAGACATTGCTGGGCATTATCCATTAGTTCATAATTGGAGAGCCCGTTATCAAATACGTCCAACACCTGAAACTCCGATCTGATTGATTCAGCGAGTTCCCAAAAATCCACCAAGTGATAAAATTTATCGTACTCAAACCAAACCAAGACGTTTGATCCGTCGCCACAGGCCTTCCCTACCTCTGAACGCGCAGTAGTATGAGCTTCTTTCCAGTCCTGAGAAGTAATTAGATCTACCTCTTTACCATCGAAGTATTTTCGGCTCCAGCGGACAAAATTCCACGGAGAGATAATTTTATAGCCGGTATAAGTTGTTTCCAAATTATGATAGGGAATGGCCCCCGGAAGCCCCCTCATTACAATTAAAGTCATTATTTAATCCATTTAAGCGTCGATCAATTTCTTTTTCGTAAGCAATCAAGTTCAATGTCCAGAACCCTCTAATATGGTAGTGAAGCAAACGGTAAAAGTAGGGGAGATCCCCTTTAAGGAAGGCCACCTCCAGTCTCCCAATCATTCTAAAATCATTGGAAACACATTCGAGGTAATTGTTGACATAAGCATTTTCGAGTCCAAGTTCACGATCAATGTGGAGGGCTCGACCAAATTCATTCAACACATCTCGTTCTTTTAAGATGTCCAGAAGCATATAAGCAAAGCCATGGTCGTCCATGGTCTTAACCAATTCCATTGTGAAGCCATCAATCTCGAATTTATCAATAGTCTTGGCATGCGCTCGCTCCACGACCATCCCGTCATTGATGCACTCCGGAGAGTAGATAAAGCATTCTCCCAAAAACACCAAGATAAGACGCATTCGGGGTTCCATGTCGAGTCCTAACTCACGAATAACCTGATTTAGGCAGCCCGGAAAGTCACCCTTAATGGCGCACTCTCTGATTTCAGGTATTCGGCTCTGGACTTTTGCCTTTACTTCGATTGAGATCATTTCATAATCAAGCCGCCTGCAATAAATGCAAGGCTAAGCCCTCCTATGATCTGCCATTTTTCGAGAATGAAGCCCTCTTCATCGGGGAGGGTTTCCAATGACTTCTCGATGATGTCTGCAGCTACTGCATCTATAATCAGATCTTGTTGAACAGCAGTTTTTAGCTCAGGAGGCGTAACGGCAATTGCTTCTTCGGCCATTTCAAGTGTAACCTCTGGGGCAAGTTCTGCTTCCGCTTCAAGCTTTCCTTCTGCTTCGGCTTCTTCTACAGCCGCCTGCATCAGAGGACTGGAATCAATCTCCAACAGTTCTTTCTTAATTGCTTCTGGCTCAGGCAGGCGTTCTTCCGCAAAAACAGGGGGAAGCTCCTGTCGCCCACGGGGAGTCTCGACAACTTCGGTTACAACAACAGGGCGACACGCCTGCTTGCCGCTGAAAGTATAGAGTTCCATTCCATTGCGACACTTGTACCGGATTCCTTTTTTCCTACTTCCATAGCGCTGAGCCCATTGATGTGTTTGGGGCAGTATCGGGTGTGCTGCAATTTCTTTTGCGGCTTGCTCTATGGCAATAGCAGTTGAAGCCTCTTTTGCAGCAACAGCGGCAGCCCTCTCTAATTGCTTTTTCTCTATTTCTTTACGAGAAGCGTCTTCGTGCTGTTGCTGGCTCCGAAGGCGTTGAATCTCACTCTCCTTCTCTTCTTTCTGTCTCAATAGCTCAGCAGCAGCGGCTTCTTTTTGTTTTCTCTGGATTTCAGCGGCTTCCGCCTGCGCTTTCAGTTTTTGTTGATTAAGGGTTGTTGCCCGAGCTTCAGCTTCTTCTGCGGCTTTAGCTGCAGTTTCGGCTTGTATTTTGGCTTGATGAGAAGCCAATTCCGCTTCCGCTTTCTTCAGCTTCTCCTTTTGTTTGGCCGCTTCTTTCAGTAAGTCAAGACTTCCGTCCTCTTCCGCCTCTTTCACAGAATCCTTTTCTTCTGAAGTAGCGGTTTGCTTAATCACTATTTTCTGTGCTTTTTTCTGCGAGAAATCCAAAGCCTTATCACTGCGTAATGCCTGAACAGCAGCGGAAGGAGTAATCTTTCGTTGTTTGACCTGTGTGATGAGGGGTTGTGCTGCAATGGTTGCTGCAGTTTTGGCCTCTTCGGTTGGGGGAATCACCCCTTCTTTAATTAAATGATCTATCAATTCCCCCATACTGCACGCCGGAGAGCAACTCGAAGTTGCCCTTATGGGTGTCTCTCTTGGGGGCATCGGGGCTGGCCGAGCAGAAGGATGACTACGGGCTTTTGGCCCTGCTCGCCCTTGGGGTCTTTTCTTGGGCGGGGATTTCCTTGCCGGACGTTTTCTTGCCGGGGGGCGCTTGCTTCTGCTCTTTTTAGATCGACCGAAGTCGTCGTCGAACCGTCCAGACATAATAATCCCCGTATAAAAGTGCTCCTTTTTTTATATCACTTTTCGCGGAGATTGTCTCGAATGTTAAATCTTCTCTAATATGGAGTTTAATAATCCCTCTTCATCCTCCATTCCAGCAATGATTTCTTGGGCCTCAGCCAGTTCTTCGTCTTTGGCTACTGCTTGTACCGCAGGGAGCTTGGAAATCAAAATGTCTGCTACATGTTCATCCACCGTTGACTCAGCAATACAATAATAGATTATCACTGGTCTTTTCTGTCCTAATCGACAGAATCGACCCTCCCACTGTCTGAGTTGTCCCGGCGTGTACGGGAGCATCACAAAGAATGCTGCATCGGTATCCTGTAAGTTAAGGCTTTCTCCGAGGGATTGTCCCGTTCCAATAAAACAACACGGACCTTCATGTTGCATATACGCATCTACAATGGCCTGTCTCTCTGTAGCCGATACACTTCCATCAGCCCACCACACTTTGCATCCTGTGCTTTTGACTGCTCCACACTTCTTGATGGCCTTCGTCAATTCTTCTACATCTTTCCGTCTTGCAGTGAAGATGACAACCTTCTGTTTCGCATATATATGGTCTTCCACTGCGCCTATAATCGCTTTACGTTTGCGGGAAGCGGCTTGGGCCAACTTGACTTCGAGCACTGCTGTGCCTCCAACCTTGCTTGCTGCTTTGAGTTGCTTCGCAAAGCCACCCACTGGGCGAGTCTGATCTTCTGGCGCAATATACATCGACTGTCGGCGCTTCGGAGGCAGATGACGATGAGTATCTTTGTAATCAATGCGATGAACACAAGATTCAAGCCGAGCCGCCAGTTCTTCCAGATTAGAAGCTCCCGATGTATCCATTCCACCATACCTTCCTTCTTTGGCATCGCAGTACCGCTTCATCCACATCATCTTGGATCCCCAACTATAAGGTTCAGCCAAATCNAGTTGAGCCCATAGGTCTCGGGTCCTGTCCTTGATTGGAGTGGCTGTGGTGCAAATGACGTTCTCCGCCTGNTGNGAAAGAAGCGCAGCACAAGAAGTGATGTTCTTGGCTGGTACGATCATCACCCTCACAGCGTTGTTCCCCTCAAAGTAACGTCTATTTTTGGGATCATCTGCCTTTGGGATGAATCCNCCTCGACGCTTNGCATCCCGTTCTTGCTCCTTTCGTTCTTTCTGCATTTCCTGATAACTACCTGTAGGAGTGGGAAGAGGAATTGCATCCCATCTCTTGCTGCTTTTTCCTCGATGACTCTCGTCATATACAATGGTTTGGAAGTTGTGGTATTCAAGGGAAGTGAACTCATTGGTGATTGAGGACCATCCAACAACTACAATGGGTCTGGTTCCGTCCTCTTGGCACTCCATCATGTATTCATCAAGTGTTTGCATCTTCTCCCGTTGTTTTGCTGTGTACTGAGAGATGGGGCGAACAATGTAAGGNTTTATATTGGTGAACCTTTCTATTTCTCTTCCATATTGCAAGCGGGATGCTGCGCGGGTCACAATAAGGATTGGTCCTGTTTTGCAGAGACCCCATAGAATGGCTGTCAAGGTCTTGCCTGCTCCTGTAGGATGCCAAAGATGGGCTCCATTCCATGAGCCAGTCTTTTCAATGGCATCGCATTGGTACTCCGTCAGGAAACCGTTCAACACAAATTCTTTAATTTCCTCACCCTCTCTTAAAATTTCAGACCATTCTGTCCATGTTTTAGGAGCCACTCGCTGGTTGAGGGGGTGCGCCTCCATAATCTGCAAACCGAGATTGTCAATCAGACTACATGCTTGCTCCATTGCGTGGTGGGGTAAAACCACTCGACCGTTGCCTTTTATCTTACACCCTGCGAGCAACTCGAAACTCATTTTTTGTGTCTCATCGAGAGCCTGCAGAAACGATACTTCCACATACGGGAAGCGGTAGTTCACTTTTGCCATTTTTTCCTCTTGACTGTAGGGGATAAAGCAATATATTGTGTCACATGACATTCGTCAAGGAGCGAATCATGGAACGAAGCCCAATCATCGTACCTACACCAAATGAGGTTCACCACTATGAGGTGCATTTTGCAGATGGTCGAATTGAAGAATGCCACAATCTCCCTACAGCGAAATTAATCGCNAAGAGGGGCAAAAAAGAGAACAAGGTGACACATGACAGATAGTACCGAATTTTTGAATTCCGAAAAAACCATCACTGTCGTAGAGGTCATTCAAGAAGGGGGGTGGGAATATACAAAAAAGCTCGCGTGGTCAGTCGGCAGAGCCGTTAGCCAAGCATGGCAGAAAGAATTGAACATGCGCCCACGCTATGAAATGAGAAGGAAGACATTCCCTTCACAACATGCGCCAACCCATCTCAAAGCTGTCTATCCGGAATCTTGGCGGACATACATTGAAAGTATCATTAAACATCATGCCGGACCCAAGCCAGATTCTCCCGAATTCAAAAACTTTAACCCACACATTCAATTGAACTTATTCCCGGAAAATAAATGAAGCAACTTGTAAGTGAATACACATGGTCAGGAGAGGTTGCAATACCGCCCGAAGATTGGAACATTCTACAGACGAAAAGTCCCGAAATCTGGAAACCACTTATATATGAATGCGTTTCCTCCCTCTTTCTACCTACACGCACTTTGGAGCGNGACAAGGCCAAATCAGACTTTCTCCAATTAAAAGGTATAGAACCTAATGTTCCTTCCTCCGGTTGGGAGGCTGAGTACTCCTATAGCCTGCCCTTCTCCAAGGCTTACATCGAATACAACGATGCAGGATATGACGCTGTAGATTACTGGATGGAAGATAGGAGATGGGAGACAAGCTACAAAAGACAGCCCTCNGCAAGCANNGTTCTNCGNCGCAGCCAATATGCTTTTCCTGCTTTTGACAAGCTCCGGCAACTCCCCATGGTGGAAAGTAAAGCTCTTCGTTATTGCGTAGCCGACTTCCTACCGCCATATACCCCACCCGCTGCAATCAAGACAGTCATCGACCTCCTTAAACCTGAAAGCATTCTTGACATGCACACGGGATTTGGGGAGACAATGGTAGCAGCGTTCGCGTCTGACTCTGTCGAGGTCTATGAGGGGAATGAACTTCAGACACTCTTCTTCCACCGCTACAAGGATATGGTGCCTGCTCTCGCTCATTGGGCAGAGAAAAAACCAAACGGTTCAATGAACAATCAGCTTCTCGCAGAAGACCGCAAAGGTGTGAACTTTGATCTCGTTTGGTGGCAACCCTATCCCTACGACATGATTGATCACGGCCTCAACATCGGACAACCCTTCGAGAAGTGTGCCAACATGTACGGATTCTTCGAAGAGTACCTTTATCCGGCTGTACGAAGCATACTCTCTAACGTGAAACATAAGGGCTATGTTGTGATTCAAGCTTCTGACTTCACGGATCCATCTACAGGAGCAAGGGTGAAATGGGTGGACGCTCTCAACAAGCACTTAGATGAGATGGGGCTATCTCTCAAAATGTGTCTTGGCGTTGAGATGAGTCCTAACGGACCCAAGACCCCGTTCTGGATCTGGCAAGAAACCCACTACATCCCTTTTTAGGGTTTCAATAGTTCTATGACTTCTTCCTCAAAGTCAGAAAATCCAAGCTCATGGGAAAAAATCTCCACATACCATAAGTCATGCACCCACTTTTGTGTCTCTTTGATTCCATGCTTTTTTATGCGAGTCATTTTGGCGAGCTTTTTAAGTTCATTGCACCCATGTTTTTCCCAATATGGCCCAGCCTGTAAGCGCGTGTAGAGTTGGGGCTCATCATGCAGTACCTCTGCGGTCGCTTCTATTGGTTCCGAAGAGAACTTAGCCCACTCCATTACCCTCGTATAGGTCAGCGGTATGACCGGACTTCCTTGTTCGTCTACAATCATAGGATAGGGTTCATTCAGATCCCAAGACGTACATTTGCGCCGTTTAGGCCTAACATAAGCTGCAAATCCAGAGATTGGAATGTCTCCTTCTCCCAGCCTCTCATTCAAAAGGTGAAAGGTCTTGGATCGCATGAAACCTGAAAGATATGCTCGTTGGGTTTCTGTCCATTCCTCTCCATGACTCCTATATTCAAGAACTTGTCCTGTTTGCCCGCCAACAGTCACAAAGCCAAGAATGTTGATCTTGATGAGATCGTTGACAACATGTTGATGGTCTGCCGCAATAGGCCACAGATGCCAAGGGGTCTTTTTTCGCTTTCCCTGCAAAAAGGCGATCATATACTTTTGAAAGCCTTTGAACGACGAAACCTTCACAGCCCGAACCACCTCAAAAACTTATCGAGCCACGAAGGCTGGAGGACCATATCTCCGTTCTTTTCTGCTCTTGCCCTGATTCGGACCATCTCCCCATCGGTGATGAGTAGGGTTTCCCAAATCGCGCCATTCCACACCAGTGTCTGGTAATAGCTTTTATCTGAGTTGATTTCTCTTTTGCTGTTGTCAGCCTTGTTCATGTTTCCTTTCATTTTAACTTCCCATAATGAAGAAATAATCATTTCCTTTTTTAGTGATGTCCTCTAAAAATCCATGATGATCGTCTGCCTTGCGCAACAAGTCGCCAAACACTTTAATTACGTCTTTCCATTTAGGCGACGTTCGAGTTCGAGTGTAGGATTTCCATTCATCGCCATGCTGCCAAGACCGTAAAATAAACCGCACTTTTCCGCGAGCAAATGTTTTGTCTAAGTCTGCTATTGTAGTGGGTACTTTTGTTCGAGTGGGCGAACTGTCCATGGCCAGAGCTACCTTCATGCCTGTCTTCTTCCCTTGCCATGTAACACTCGGAACCTTCCCCCCAATACGAGCTACTTCTTTCCGAAAGGCGGCCTCAGCTTTTGTGGGCTTTGTGAATGGGATAGTCCGCTTTTTCAGTTTAATGGTTTTCTTTTTACTCTTAGTGGCAGTACCCGTTTTGGCCCATCGGCGCACTCCTTTCACCGTGGCTTTCACTTTCCACATCTTGCCGTCGTTCCCCTTACGTCGAGTGCCTACACGAAATTTGGTGGCGCTTACACTCGGACTTGGCCTCTTAGATCTTTTCTTGCTCGGAAGATGAGCCTTCACTTCTGCCTTGTGTTCTTTCATAAAGGCTGCAGGAGTTAGACCCGCTTCGTACCCATAATCGTACATGACCTCCATAGCGCTTTCGTCCGGGGCGAGTTTCTTGGTGTTGGCGAGCATCTGCCTGTAGCCGTAAACTTTCCCTTCGAGGTGTTTCCGTAGTTTCTTGCGCCATGCTGCAAAATCTTTATCTTTGCGAATGTTGTAGTTCGACCTTGCGGTCTTTTGCTTACGCCCTTTTCTTTTGGTCGAGGCGTGCGTTACGCCCTTTGGAGGGAGTCCCCGCTTAAAGCGCTTATAGTTGTCTTTGTCTTCCCACCAACTGATTCCCGTTCCTTCGTATACGGAGCGATGAAGCTCTTTTAATTCTTTTTTATTCATAATTTATACCGTCCATGTGAGGTTGAGGGATTGGTGTCCTTCAGTTGTTTGAACATGACTTTCGTCAAACCAATGAGGACTGCAATTCCTAAAAGAAAAGCAATGTCGTCTTTTTGTTTTTCATTCATTGGTTATTTCCTTCAGTTCCTGAGAGTATATTTTATGAATTTCCCCGATCAGCCAACGACATCGCCCGTCCCCCACTCTCGCATAGGAAGAGAATCGCTCATAATTTGGATCGGCCAGCCATCTATGGGCAAGAGCAAGATTGCGAACATCCCGAAGACTGCATTCTCCCGTGATGCGCTTGTATTTATAATTGTCCCAATGCTGCCATAATGTGTTCCGGGCCATGCTTCTTTTCCCCGTGCGGGCTGGAAAAAGGTAATCACTTTCGTTCCACGAAGCGGAAAATTCAATCCACTTATCCACCAATTCTTGAACCCTCTCCGACACCGGCACACAATAAGTAATGTCGTCACGCACAATCTGTATATGTTTTCTTGCGTCCTGTGGAGCAGGGGGAGAAGGCAACGGAAGGAATTTGCTTTTCACCTTCTCCACATCCTTCGAATAAAGTNTGGTTTCACAGGTAGGGCAAGCTATGTCGTTAGATCTCCCATAGTGCAGCCCGACACTTNGAACAAAGGAAAAGAGTCGCTTTCCCATTAGATCGTTAGACGCAGAGGTATCCGAGTGAACTTCCCACCTTCCCAATTCAATAAGATCTGCGTACCTTTCAGCCCACTCGAAAATAGTAGAAACTTGCATGGGAGGAAGAATACCGTGGACATACCCTTTTAATTTCGCGCTCTCCTCGCATAGCTTCCACAAATTTTTCATGCCAATGTCAAGTTTTCCGTCCTCTACCTTTTGTAACCACCCACTCTTTTTTCCTATCAATTTTGCCATTTGATGAGATGAAAACTGGTTAGCCGACCGCCAAATATAAATCTGCACCCCGACTAAGGCGTGACGCGAAATGCGCCCTGATCTATCTCCCTTCTCTACATGGTTCTCGTACCAACTATCTAATGTTTTCTTTAATCTTTTTACGCGCAGCTTCTTCTGGATTTTCTTCCACTCGTCTTCCTGTGCCAAATCTATTTCAGGCACAACAGATCCGGATCCGTCCACTATGTCACTCTTTTGCATTCCCACCAATTCGTTAGGCCCGAAAGCCCCATCTAACAACAACATAAAGGCGACACCATTTCTTGCTCTCGTCCTTGCTCTGCGCAAGAAGCCTGCCTCTGCCTCCTTTTCACAAAATCCGGTAAGGGTTCCATAATGTTTTAAGGGGGGCCAGATTGTAGTCATTTAATCACGCATTGAAACTTTTAGAATCTCGATATGGTCCCTGCCCCGAGGCCGTGTTGTTCGGGTCCGTATTGTAGGAACATGAAGACCTGAGAATAAAAGGTAACCCTTCCCGCGTTTCAGGCCAGTTCCTTTTCGTCGTCGCCTACCTTGATAGAAAATCTCGCGAGGAAAACTGCCTGTATATTCAATGACAGCTATTTGACCCGAATCGACCATGATTTTTCCATCATAGTAGAGCCCATCACCCGTCAATTGAATTGTCCTATACTGTTTGATTCCCTGAAGCCTTCCATCCGATTGTTCAACTGCATTCTGGAAGTGCGCGGGATCTCCGACATAGAACTTTCGCTTCATCGGATTCTCCCTTGATCCCATTGCCTTTTTAAGTCGTGCTACTGCGCGTAAAGCAGCAGCCCTCTCTCCGGGGGTAGATGCTTTTCTCGCCAACGCTTCCGCTGCTCGTATCTTCTGGAGCATTTTTGCTCGACTGAATTGATGCTTCCCGCTTTCTTTTGCTTTTTGTGCTCTCGATGGCGGTGAGTCACGGGGAGGGGGAGGGGGAGGTCTTCCGCCTTTTTTCTCCGCTGATTCCTCGCCCGTTTCTACTCTGTGAGGGCCCTCTGCGGGCACCCACTCTCCCCCCGCAGGGGTTTCAAGCCACCACCATCTCCATTCCCGCTCAGGCCTCTCATTCTTCCCGTCTTCGTCAACAGTAAATGAAAGGGTCTTGACATAAGAGGGAAAGATGGCTGGACCGCTCGTCCAGTATTCATCAGACTGCACCATGATGCGGTCTCCACTCCAGCGAAAGGCCTGTACTTCGTCTCCCCCCCAAGGAAGGGCTCCCCACACCATGATGTCTTTGGGGTCGATGCGGAACTGGGCCCCTTTACCCCTGTCCCCGCTTGACTTTGGAGAGAGCCACCGCTGCAACCCCCCCCGAACCGTCCACAAGGGTGGGCTTGGTTCTACGTTACCGTCTGAATTTTCAAAGTAGATGTTCAAAGCCATTCGCGCATCCATATTTCTACGATGTTTGCGGATGAAACTATCTATGTGGAACTGGGCAGAATCGAAATCGTGAAGAGAAGCCTCCATCCAAACAGACCGGTTTTCTGCTGAAAGAGACCTTAAAAGACCCAATCCGGGACGGTTTCTTCTGAGCCAATGTTTGTCCCATGCGGTTTGTCCCAGCATTTCAGTCCAATCTCTTTTCTCGTAAGAGGGCCAAGAGTCCCGGCTAAGAGATCCTTCAGCGCCCAGCATCTCAATGCTTCCGCCCCATTGAAACGCTTTTGAGGGGAGGCTAAGGGCAAGACATTTTGATTTCCCCGCAACGATCGCAGAGTATGGGTCTGGGGGGGCTACAAGATAAAGAACATAACCCAATATAAGATCTGTCGTTCCGCCCGGGCCCCGGATGATGTCTTCATGGGAGGTCATTTCCGCCATNNTGANATAGTCAAGTCCTATCTCGTTATCTCTGTAGAATTCATAAAAAAGANTGTTAAGNCNTCCAGTACGAGGAGTCGGATCCAGTATTTCNGGTCCGATGAACATTCGAATTCCTCGGTCATAAGCCGCTCTAAAGTTGGCGTTAATGAGTCGTTTCACGTCCATATAATCCCGCCCACGCTCATTACCCAAATAGGGCGGCGCACCACGCCACCATTTGGCTAAGGCCCGAGCCCACCTATCGTCGAGAAACTTTCGCCTTTGCTCCCATCTGCCCATTAGTCTTTCTCCTGCCATTCATAACTTATTTTATTCTTCTTAATTGGTCCGCCTGCTGCCCAAGTGTAACAAGTTCGAGCACTATGACATTTGAAGTGATGCATGTGACAATAGCCAAGTCTGCCATCTGCATCCGATACAGGTCCGGGCATACAGTCTTCCATTCTTGGGGAGATGTCAAAAGCAACACAGTTTCCACAAAGAGACTTCTTCGCCACTGCAACAGTGGTATTCCAATGCCGAGCAATGCGTTGCCAATACTTATTGTCTGAGAGGTTGAGCGGGCCATACTGAATGTAAGGAGCCTTAATCGCCTTNTNTCTNTTCTTNGTNTTNAGTTTCANNTCTTGTGTTGGNCGAGGACACGGCATCTGAGGGTTACCAAAAGGCTCTCTTCTTCGTCGTTGNGCCCACCANGCTGCNCCAAGNCCCACTAACGTCCATTTCTTCCAGTCTTCCATTTTANTTCGTTTCCTTCATCATTTGGTAAATGGTGCTTAAAACGCGATGTAGGTTCTTTTTATTAAACGACCGCCATAACCGATTATAATAAGGCGATAGTTTTTGGATTAGGGCTGGAAAGTCTTTTCCATCGGATGCAAAGATGAGGTTTTCCGCTATTTCTTTTTCAGATTGACCTGTTTTTACGCTTTCCAAGTAGAGACGGGAAGAAACGTCTTGCCATATTTGCTGTGTAAATGCCCGAACCTCGTGAGGCTGGTTAAGATACCCCTTAAAATCTTTCTCTGGAGGTATCAGTTTCTTTTGTTTTCTTTTCCTAATTGAGGGATCAAGACCATGCGTTATTTCATGGAAGATCATTGTTGCGCACTCATAAAAGGACAGCGCCACAATGTTTAAGAAGAACTTTTTAGATTGATTCTGTGAAAATCGTTGGAAGTTAAAAGTCTTGTCTTGGTTGCGGCGGTCTACCACTTCTTTGCCTTGCGCCGCCAATACTCTCAATTGTTGACTTATAAACTCTTGCCCCCAATTTTCACCTTTCTCTTTAGCTCGGACTGAGTCTGGAGCGACCCAAGATCTGAGACCATCTAAAATACTATAAAGCTGAGCAGGAGATAGCGAAGCATTCACATATATAGTAGTCAAAGAAGTGGCTGGGTACCTTGTCTTACGTTGATCTCCACCCATAGCAAACCGGAATGATTGCGTACCGCCTATGGTAATTAGCCAACCCGCGTCCCGCCCATGTCTTCGTGCGCCCCATCTTACTTCTATACCCATTTTACATTTATCGGGAGCCTCGAAGGTATAAACCCGATCGGTACTCATGATGATAGAGTCGTTAAACTCCATGGTTGAACCATCAGGGTCAGGACCAAGATAATCAACCCCGCCACGCGGCCCCCACCCGAATAAAGTGTCTTCCATCGGTCTTTTCCATGGAATCTTACCCATGCTCCGGCGGTAGGGAGGATGCTCACTGGTTCTGTCAGCGTATTTGTCTGTGAATTCAAAATCAGACCAAGCATTTACCATGAGTTCACTTACATTGTTCTCATGCTCCCGTTCCTCATCCACCCACTCTATGTGGTCTTCAATACTCTCCTGCCGCCACCCTTCTTTTTTCCCTCTTGCTCTTATTTTCTGTTTGACTGTCTCCATAGCCTCATTCAACGATTTTTCGAACTCCTTGTCTAATACTCCCTTTCCTCTTCTGTTTGTTATCGCTGCGACTGGATTATCCGGATTAAGGTGGTACCACAGATGGAGGCGCAAACGCATCATTTCTGCGAAAGTAAGTCTAAGTACAGCATCCGGACTTAAAGGTATAGGTCGTGGATTTCTTCTTCCCATTTTGACCTACTTACGCAACCGAGCTTCTATGGTGCGCCAAAAATAAGGAGTAACCAGCCCTATGACGAGCCCACCACGATGCGCCAAGTCCCACTAACGTCCATTTCTTCCAGTCTTCCATTTTATTTCGTTTCCTTCATCATTTGGTAAATGGTGCTTAAAACGCGGTGCCGGTTTTTCTCGGTATAATCATTTTCCACTGATCTATACCTGCGAGATACTTTCCTCACCCAACCGGGAAAATCCTTCATATTCTCAGAGATTAGTCTATTTCGCGTTTGTGCTACACTCTCTCCAGTTTCGCCGCTTTCATTTAAGATATAAAACTTTACCTGTTTCCACATCTCCTGTACGCTCGCCCGAACTTCATGGGGTTGGTTTAGATAGCCTGTCCAGTCTTCGGGACCAACAATTTTCTTTCTTCTCGCAGGAATTCCCGGATCGACCGCATGAGTGATTTCATGGGCAAGAACCGAGAAGGTTTGCGCGAAGATTAAGAGAAATTGTTCTTGAAAGGTTAATTTTCCAATTTCAGCAGCACCCATGGTAAATCGAAGGGTTCCTGTATGGGTTTGCTTTCTTTTCCTGAGCCGATCCATAATTGTGTCCCAAGTCTCCCCCGGCTGGGACCTTACCCACTCTTGGTCGTCCATGTGCTTTTCAAATTTCACCGCTGCTTTTCCCAACTTGATAAGCGCCTCTTTGTTCTTCTTTTCGCTATCGGGATTCAGGACCCAATGAGAGTCCCAACCGACATCTTTGCGCCCTCTAAGGTAAGGATCATTGGCAAGATTTTCGCCTGCATCCCAACTTATGTCAGGAGACTGTGCTTCATTAGAAGCTATCTTGATTTGTGTTGTTTTAGGAAAGAGAATGAAAACTTGGCTTATGATTTCAAACAACCATTTAGGTGAAAACTCTGCATTTATCTTGAGAGCTATCTCATCTGCTCTTCCGGCACGCGTCTTAACCCAGTCCGGGCCCCACATTGTGAAGGCTCGTCCTCTATGTCGTCCACTGGCAAGATGGCCGCCCTGCAGAAAGTTAAAAGGCTGAATGTTCCATTTATCCGTAAGGTCAGAAGGATTTCCAGCGCGATACGGTCCCTCCGGCCATACCCAGTGGCGCGACCATGATGCCATTGGGGGGTTCCACTGTACACTCCATTGAACGCCAAAAGGTGGTGAAAATGGCGAAGAGGTTACAGTGTTGTCCAATAAGTATATTTTTTCTATTGGAAGAATTGTAGTTTCCAAAGCTTCAGGAGATCCTGTTATGGTTCGCGCTGACAGGTCCAACCCCAACCCTCTCAGTCTCTCGTCAGGTATATTTCTTACCTCACGTTGATCGGTATTATAACCAAGCACACTTTCTGAGAAAGGCTTTTCCCACGGGATCTGACCCATCTCACGTTCGTTGCGCGCAAATACGGGATGGGCTCCGGGCTCTTGCGAGCGTCGATACTTGTCGAAAAACTCCGGAAGTATTTTCCCTTCCGTATTCAGCTTATAGTAATTCCTCAACATTTCCATTTCCTGCGGGGTCAGATCCGAGGGCTTTGAGTACGTCGGCAATCTTTCTTGGTGGTCAGCCTCGGTGAGGACACCAATAGCGGCTCGCTTGGCAGGATCTTCGACAATCGCCTCTAACTTTGACATATCTTTGGTAGCGCCAGAAGGAGATTTTTTTATTACCTCCTTTAAGATCCTCGCATAATTCTCAGTATATACCCCTTGTCCGGCTCCACGCGCTTTATCGGGGTGGACATACTTATGTAAATGTTCCCATAAAGCCATTAACTCCTGAAGTGTAATGTCTATTATTTCACTTGTTCCTATAGGTATAGGTCGTGGATTTCTTCTTCCCATTTTGACCTACTTACGCAAACGGACTTCTATGGCGCGCCAAAAATAAGGAGTAACGAGCCCTATGACGAGCCCAATCGCAATACATCGGTAACAGTGCTGACGGTACTCTAAGTCCGCGAGAAGGCTCTCCATCGCCAGTTCGCCCTTTTCTTGATCCTCTCGCGCCCATTTTCGTTCCAGAGGCTCAAAATCGCCTGTATCGTTTCCGCTGTATGCTTTTATGGGTTTCCCCATTTTTTGAAGCTTATTGAAATACCATGCTTGTTGAGGGGTAAGCCCTATTACATGTTGAGGACCGTTAAGTTCGCCTCTTTGGTGCGGTTGGTGCATTTGATGATAGGCATAGGTGGGAAGACCGCTATTGAACATAATTCACCTTTTAATTGCAAGGAGATTTGAGAAGGGTTTTACCGCCATTCTCAATCATATCTATAATGATTTTACACATACTGAAAGTTTTGTAACAGTCTATCTCATACGGAGCAATCCAGCAGTATCTATCATGCTCTCCGTCTCCAAGTTTTACACGCCCCTGAAACACATCTGCAAAATAAAAATTGAGCAATTTGCTTTTCTTTTCGCGTTGAGCGATGAAGCTCAAACATTCAGGAGACACGAGCAGGCCTGACTCTTCTCGGACCTCTCGAACTGCCCCCTCTTCTGCTGTTTCTCCGGGATCCACATGTCCACCCGGAAAACTCCACCATAAAGGATAGGAATGATCTGTAGAAGAACGGCGCATTAGGAGGTAGCGCCCGTTCTTTTCTATACAGACAATAGAAACCTCTTTCACTTTACCATCAATGCGATATGATCTTTTTCTGCTTTTGCTATGAGGTGCGGCGGAACCTTTGCATTACGAAACCACTCCATTTCTCGAATACTATGAGATAGGACTTCGGCAGGAGGATAGTCTCTTGCTCTTAGCATTTGATGCTCATTTAGCAATCGCTGTTGTGTGGCAGGATCAAGATAAGGCAGGATCTGTGCTTCCTCAAATTCAAGATGGCATTCTATGCAACAACTGCTTTTTGAGTCTTTGCTCCACTTGTAAAGTACAACCCCAAGCCCGACCAGTAGTGCTTTTTCTAACAGAATCATCTCTTTACTCTTGTTCTTTATTCTTGTTGGTGAGGGTATCAATCCCTACATACATCAAGTAAGGAAGCCAAATGAACCCTGTACCGAGCGCGAAGAGAATCCTCTTGGATCGGTAGTACCCAAATGCAATTGCTAACGGACTTCCAATTAAGGTAGCTCCGCTATAAAGTTTCCACAGCGAAAATCCTTCCTCCTCTTCCACTTTTTCAATTGGAATAAATTCCTGTTGCGCTTCCCACTCATCAAGCGCCTTTTGCTGTTCTTCGGCTGAAAGCAAGTCCCATGCAGCGTCCTTGGGAGGGGCACCATAATCAAATCTCTGTATGTCAAATCTGTTCATTTTTACTTCCTTGGATTCATTGCCAGTGCGGGCTGTAGCTCTCCCCACAAGCCCCCAGTGGGAAGCTTTTCTTTTTTGGGCTTTATTCCTTTTTTAGCTTGCTCTTCCTGCCACATACGGACTGAAGCCCATGTTAAGGTCCCTATCGCCCCAAGGGTAAACGTGTGCCATAAGAGTGCTTTNGCNGNNCCNCGAAAGATCGTATCCTCTAAATAAGATCCTGTAGCTTGACCGAAAGCTGGAATCTCGAATCTACTCATCGCTTCTTCCTTCTGCGGGGATTTGCTTCTGGAACCCCTTGTCCCGTTTCTCTACTCAGACGCAGAGGGCCTCGACTCTTTCCCCTGAGTATCGGAACATGTATTCCTACACTCTTCCCCCCTCTTGTCTGCAAGACGGCCGGCGTAAATGACTGTGTGGTCATCACCTGCTCTTCTACCGGGTCATCATATCCATAGGCCTCCATAAGGCCATACTCGTCGCTGCCCGACCAACTCCGCAAGAATTCTTCCATTGTCTTGTCATCTGTTATGATCCAATCTGGATCGTCCCCTATTACGACTCCTGTTTCCCTCATCGCACCCAGCCATGCCAGTCGTTCTTTCTTTTCTTTGGGCGTAAGATAAGGAGGATCTTTTATATTTGGCACCTTAAATCGCGCTTCGTCTTCCTCGTCGGGGTTGGCCCGAACTTTCACCTTTTTAGGGGCAGCGAACCACATCATTATAGCCCCAACAACAACCAGCTTTACTGATGTTGGAATGTCGGCAAATGGTTTTTCTCCTATTTGACCGAAAGCTGGAATGTCAAATCTACTCACCGCTTCTTTCCTTTCCTTGTCTTGGAACGAGATTTACTCTTTCTCTTGGGGTTGAAAAAGAAGAGAAAGTCGTCGTCGTCAGACGTATAAGAAAGATTTTCCCAATCCTCTCTTTCGTCTTCACCTCGACGGTCAGTACGCCGCGCTTGGTACTCCCACCATAAGCCTCCTTCCGGAGCCTTTCCTGAGATACTGCGACCTTTCCCCGCTCGCACTTCCATGCCGCTTTTAAGCTTCTTGGGTTTTCTTTTTCTTTCCCTTGGCTTTTGTTTGTCAACGGTCGACTGCTTTCGCCGGTAACTGAGGACATCGCCTTCTTTTTTCGGGGCCCAGCCCTTCCGCCACCTCATCCTCTCTTCTGCCGCCATTTCAGGAGACAATACCTCTACGAAGCGCAAAGGTTTGGGTGCCCATGGTTGTGTGATTCTTTCGGGCTCTCCACGTTTGTGGTAAAAGAATTTTTCTTTCTCTTCACCGCTACGCGAATCTCCAGCCCATTCTTTGGAGGGATGCTCGCGCTCCCAGTCGTCCCATCCAAGGGACGGATTTTTCCGTTTGCGGGGATTAGCCAGTGCTTTCGTCCTTTTCGGAGTGGCGAACCACATAGCTATTCCTGCCACGACCAACAACTTTATAGACGTTGGAATGTTGGCAAAAGGCTTTTCTTCTATCTGGCCAAAAGCTGGAACGTCAAATCTACTCATTTCTTTTTCCGAGAATTTGCTACCAGCCGTAATTTCGGTGGCCTTCTTCGGGCTTTGGGAGCGAGCCCTTCTTTTCTCACTTTCGCCCGAAGAGCGGCAGGCATGCTCTCAACACAATCTCCTGCACAAAATGAAAGAAACTCAGCCAGAACACTTCTGTAAATATTATTCCTTTGCTCTATCTCGTTAATGCGCCGGTTCAGTCCCCCAAGCGCGAAGTGTAAGCCGCTCAACTCTGATGGCTGCCTGCGGGGAGCCGAAGGCGCTGCTACTGCTGGATTTTTACGCTTGCGGGGATTGGCTGCAACAGGTGCGTCTTTGGGGGTCGTAAACCAAAGAACTATCCCTCCTGCTACCAACACTTTTATTGCTGTAGGGATGTTGGCAAAAGGCTTCTCTGCTACCTGTCCATACGCGGGAAATTCAGCGTAAGGTTGAAGTCCTTGACTGTAAGGATCTCGTCCAGTTCCTATATTAAAGGCACTAAAACGTGTCGATTTCATCGTCATCTTCCGGGTCAAAAGGTTCTAAATCGTCTGAGTTTTGATTCATATGATTGTAAGCAACGTAAGCGGTTCCAGCCAGAGCGCCCACTCCTACAATT